>JANNMQ010001073.1:0-5231 GCA_031398045.1 Rubrivivax sp. | reverse complement strand
TCAGACCCTTGGCGCGCTGCTCCACGGCTTCTTGCATGGGCTGCAGTTCCTCCTGGCCCGCGAGCGCGGGCAGGCCCGCGACAGAGAGCAGGGCAAAGGCGCACGCGATCAGGCGACGATGGGGGTGTCGAGTTTGTATGTTCATTTGGTGTCCTACCCTGCGTTGAGTCGAAGACGGGGTGTGGGTAGCGTGGTCTGGCACTTCGTGCGCCAGCCGCCAGCAGTGCTGTTCAAGAGCAACCCCACACATGCGCACCGAGCGAGTCGGCAAACGGAATTCTTCGGCAGGATCGGAAGAACCCGTACGAGGGTATGGCCTAGGTTTCGGGCCTGTCCCCCCTTCAGAGGGCATTGGAGGAAAAGCCATTCACACGCCGTTTTTCATCCGATTTCCTTCACCACGGAAGGCCGCATTGGACACGTTGGCAGCTTGACCGGCGCTCTGCGCCGTGACGCGCCCTCGCGGACCCCCGGGTCAGCCTTTCGGCTGGGGCATCTGGCTGCCGTGCTTGACGAGTTCGGCCTTCAGTCGCGTGCACAGCCAGGCGTTCATCTCGGCGCTCATCCTCTTCGGGTCGTCGGGCACGTCCCCGGGCCATTGCAGTTTCTCGGCCATCCAGCGCCGTGCTTGCTCGCTGTGGTCCTGGCCTGCCAGGGTCAGCAGATCCACCACCGAGCGCGCCCAGTCCAGGGTCTCCTGGCCCTTGTGGGCGCGGATTCTGGCGAGGGCGGCGAGGTCAACGCGATGTTCCCACCACAGGAAGGCCTCGCTGCCGGCGATGGCGGGCTGCGAGTGCGCGATCTCGGGCTTGGCGGCTGCCTCCGGGCCCGGTGTGGCGGGCCCTTCAGTGGCGATGGCGGGCTGCGAGTCCGTACCCGGGGGTGGCACGGCGGGGTTGGGGTTGGGGGGTGACTTCATGTCCGTGCCTCTGGCAAGCTGGCGGTGGGGCGACAGACAGCATCGCGGTGGCGTCATTGTCTGCCGCGGCCGGCCTCTTGGCTATGGCCATCGGATGCGGGCCGGGCCGCCCAGGCGGCTTCGATCTCGTGGTGCGCGGGGATGTGTTCGAGGAAGCCCTGGCGCAACGCTGCGTCATGGATGTGGGCCGCCGTGGCCTGCAGCTCGCCATGGGCGCGCAGCAGCCAGTCGCCGGCGCGCGGGTCGCCCAGCGCGAGCAGCACCTGGTGCACCGTGAGCTCGATGAGCCGGGGTTCCTCGGCGCCGTCCAGCGCGCCGGCCGTGGCGCCCTGCACCAGCAGGCCTTCCAGGAGTTGCAGCGCCTGGCCCGGTTGCCGCTGCGCCAGCGCCACGCGCGCCAGCCCGGCCAGCGCGTCGTGCTGCACCGGCTCGTCCAGGCCCAGCGCCAGTGCATGGCATTGCCGGTAGGCCCGGGCCGCTGCGTCCAGCTGCCCGAGCGCGTAGCGGGCGTTGCCCAGCTTGCTCAGTGCGATGGCCTGCATGTCGTGCGCCTGCACGGCTGCGGCCGTTTCCACGGCAGTCTGCGCCAGCACCAAGGCGCGCGCTGCGTCACCTTGGCGAAGGGCCACCGTGGACAGGCACGACAGCGTGGCAACTTCGATCACGCGGTCGCCGTTGGCGCGCAGCAGCCGCAGGCTGGCTTCGAGTTCATGCGCGGCGCGCGTGTGTTCGCCCAGGTCCATCCAGCCGCAGCCGACGGTGCTCAGGCTGATGGCTTCGCCGCGGCGGTTGCCGGTGTCGCGGTTGACGGCCAGGTCCAGCGTCGCGTAGTTCAGCACGCCGATGGCGTCGGACCGCATGCTGGCCATCACCGCCAGTGCGTTCAGGCACAGCGACTCCACGGCGCGCAGGCCCGCGTCACGCGCCTGCAGCAAGGCGCTGTGCACCAGCGGCTGGGCGGCGTCCAGGTCGCCGCGCTTGGCCAGCGCCAGCGCCACCAGGCGCATGGCCAACAGGCGCACGCCGTTGTCACCAGCCTGCCCGGCCAGCGCCATCGCGCGGCGTCCGGCTTGTTCGCAGGCCGGCCAGTCGGCCGTGCGCAGCGCCAGGATGCCCCGACGGTAGGCGGCATGCGCGCGCCGCCCGTCGTCGTGCAGCGCCTCGGCCAGTTGCTCCAGGGCACCGATGTGGGCCTGCTGCCCGGCACGCTCGCCCTGCACGTCCAGCGTGCGTTCGCGCGTGTCGAGCAAACGCCAGCGCAGGGCAAGGAGGTCGGCCGTGTCGGGCGCCCCGGCCAACAGGGCCAGGGCGCTTTGCACGTGGTGCAGCGCGGTTTCATGGGCGAAGCGCGACCGCGCGTGGGCCGCGGCGCGGGCGTGGAACTCGGCGGCTGCCTTCTCATCGCCGGCCTGAGCGTAATGTTCTGCCGTTATGCCCAGCTGCTGGTCGGCGCGGTGCCCGGTCTGTTGTGCCAACCAGTTCGCCAGCCGGCCATGCAGCACGCGCCGGCTGCGCTTGAGCACGGTGGCGTAGGTCACCTGGTGCAGGATGTGGTGCTGGAAGGCGTACCCGTGCTGCCCGTCGTCGTCAGGCGCGCCCGTGGACGCGGCCCGCGGCACGGCCAGCGCGCGCCGCACCAGCGCCGGCAGGGTGAGCAGCGCGTGCTCGTCCAGCGCCGCCAGAGCACGTTCCCAGAACACCGGGCCGATGACGCTGGCCTGCTGCAGGCTCAGCCGCTCGGCCGCGGGCAGGCCGTCCAGCCGTGCCTGCAGCACGCCGGTCAGCGTGGCCGGCACCTCGGTGGCCTGCAGCCGCGCGGGGTCGAGCTGCCAGACGTCAGGCGCCGCGCCGCCAGTGCGGATGGCGCCCTGGTCGATCAGCATCTTCACCAGCTCTTCCATGTAGAACGGGTTGCCCTCCGCGCCTGTGGTCAACAGCTCGTGCAGCGTGGGCGGCGCGTCTGCCAGCCGGGCCAGCAGCTGATCGGCCAGCTGCCGGCTGCCAGCCGGGTCGAGCGGGGCCAGGTCCACGCGCTGATCCACAGGCTGATCCACGCTCTGGTGCCGGCCCTCGGTGCTGCGCCAGTCCGGCCGTCGCTCGAACAGCGTGGCGCGCGTGAAGGCCAGCATCAGCAGCGGCTGGTCGCGGTGGCGTGTTGTCAGCTGGTGCAGGAAGTCCAGGCTGTCGTTGTCGGCCCAGTGCAGATCTTCCAGTTGCAGGACGACGGGCGAGCCGTCGGCGGCGCCGGCGCGGCGAAACACCTGCGCGGCGGCATGCAAGGCGCGGCTGCGGATCTGCAAAGGGTCGTCCAGGATGCCTTGCAGGTGCCGGCTGTGGCGGCTGTCGATGCCGATCAGGTGCGCCAGCAGGTGCGCATGGGCCTGGGCAAAGTCGGCGCCGTCATCGTGCAGGAACAGCGGCAGCAGGCCCTGTTCCAGCTTGCCGCGCGCGGCGTCGACGCTGTCGTCGTCGGCGATCTGGAAGCGCCAGGCCAGCACGTCGCGCAGCAGCCCAAAAGGCTGGCCCTGGGTCTGTGGTGTGGCGCGTCCGAAGAAGGCCTGGAAGCGCTCGGGCCGGCCGGCCAGCCAGGCCTGGAACTCGTGCAGCAAACGGCTCTTGCCGACACCGGCCTCGCCGACCACGGTGACGGCAGCCAGGCTGCGTGTGCTGAACAGCTGCACAAAGGCGTGTTGCAGCACCAGCAGTTCGGCGTCGCGGCCGACCATGCGCGTGGGCACGCCCGCCACACCGCGTGTCGTGGCAAACGGCATGCGTGGCAGCGCGCGTTGCACCAGGTAGGTGGCCATCGGCTCGGCCACGCCCTTGACCTGCAACGGCGCCTGGGCCTGCACCTCGAACATCGCGTGCACATGGCGGTAGGTGTCGTGGCTGATGCGCAGGGCGCCCGGCGGCCCGGCCTGTTCCATGCGCGCGGCAATGTGCACCGCGCTGCCGATGGCGGTGTCCGCGCCTTCGATGCCGCCACCCAGCGCGACCGGGCCGGTGTGGATGCCGACGCGGATCTGGAAGTCCAGGTCCACCGCGTCGTGGCGTTGCAGGCGCAGGTGCTGGCGGTGTGCAGCGGCCGCGGCCAGCAACGCCAAGCCGCAGCGCACGGCGCGCTCGGGGTCGTCTTCCTGCGCCTGGTCGGCGCCGAACACGGCCTTGAGCCCGTCACCCGTGAAGCGCATGACGCGGCCGCCATGCGCCTGCACCACCGTGGCCAGGCCGGCCAGGGCGTTGCTGAAGAGTTCCAGCATGTCCTCGGCGTCCAGCCGCGCCGCCAGCTGTGTCGAGCCCACCATGTCGGCGAAGACGATGCTCACCAGGCGCAGCGACTGCGCCGCCGCGCCTGGCGCTTCGGGCGCTGCAGCCTGCTGTGTCAGCAGCAGTGCCAGCCGGGTTTGCATCGGGCCCAGCGCCGCATCGACCACCGCATCGCCGAGCAGGCCGCGCTGCGCCTGCAGCGCCTCGATGGCAGCACTCAGCTGCTGGGCTTCGCTGGCCATGGCAGTGTTCGTGGCTTCAGGAGTTGCTGCTGCGCCAGGCCTGCGCCGCCGCGCGCAGCCGCTGTGACAGGTGCAGTGCGATGTTGCGGTAGAGCTGCACGCACAGAAGCGGGTCGTCGACGAGCAGGGCTTGCAGCGCCTGGCGGCTGAGGCTGTGGACCTGACACGGCGTGTCGGCCACCGCGTCGGCGGTGCGGCCGCCGGCGTCCAGCAGTGCCGTCTCGCCCAGCATCATGCCGGGCGACAGGCTGAGGTAGCGCTGACGCAAGGCGCGCGGGGCCGCGTGAGGGTCGGCATCGGCACTGACAACACTGACTGACCCTTCGCTCAGCACATACAGCCGGTCACCGGGGTCGCCCTGGCGGAACAGGTGCTCGCCGGCTGCCAGTGCGCGTGTCTCCATCAGCGCCGCCAGGCGGTGGCGCTGCTCGGCGTCCAGCCCCGTCATCAGGCTGCTGCGCGCCAGTTCAACGCGCGTGCCGGTGGTTTGCTGGCCGGCGCGCGCCAGCGTCAGCAGCTCGTGCTCGGCGGCTTCGACGGCATGGTCCACATCGGCAAACCAGGCCGTGGGCGACAGCGTCTTGCCGGCAAATTCATGCAAGGCCTTGCCGTGCCGGTCGCCCACGGCAACGGCTGCCAGGCGCAGCGTGACACCGCGCCCGGCCAGCCGCTGTGCGATCTGCCCCAGCACCACCGCGCCCGAGGCGTCGACCAGGCTGACGCGCTTGAAATCCACCACCACTGCGCGGCAATCGGCCGGCAGTGCCAGCACCTGCGTCGCCAGCCGGTCGGCGCTGCCGAAG
>JANNMQ010000343.1:0-4869 GCA_031398045.1 Rubrivivax sp. | reverse complement strand
GAGCTGAAGGTGTCGCGCCTGACGACGGTTGCGCTCGGCGTTATCGCGGTGGCGCTCGGCATCGCCTTCGAGAAGCAGAACATCGCGTTCATGGTCTCGCTGGCGTTTGCGATCGCTGCGTCGGCCAACTTCCCGGTGCTGATCATGTCGGTGCTGTGGAAGGACTGCACCACCCGCGGTGCGGTAATCGGTGGATTTCTGGGCCTGGCCTCGTCGGTGCTGTTGACGCTGGTCTCTCCCGCGGTCTGGGAGGTCACGCTGGGCAACCCGAAGGGCTCGGCACTGTTCCCGTACCAGTCGCCAGCGCTGTTCTCGATGACCCTCGCTTTCGTCGGTATCTGGCTGTTCTCGATCCTCGACAACAGTGCGCGGGCCAAGATCGACCGGGCTGGTTTCCTGGCGCAACAGGTGCGGTCTGAGACCGGCATCGGTGCCTCGGGCGCCAGCGGGCATTGATGGGTTGTTGGCGGCTTGCCGCCAACTTTCATGATGCAGGGCCACGCCCTGGGTGATGAAAGACGCCCCCATCCAGCAAGCGCAAGGCTGACGCAGATCAGCCCTTTGCATGGGATCACCGGCTTATCGTCGGTGGTCCCTTTTTCATGGTCTTCAGCATGACCCTGGCACGCCCGATGAAAACCGAGCTGGAGCCGCAGCGCGAGATGCTGTCGCTGGTGACGGCGCGCATCGCTGACGCCTACATCCGCAAGCCGTTTTATGTTGACGGCGCTGCCGATGTGGTCAGCGTGTGCCGCGAACTCTCGGCGCGCAGCCTGACGCATGCCTTGGTCAACGACGTGCAGCAAGGGGTGCCCCGCGTGGGCATATTCACCACCACCGACTTGCGCGACGCGCTGCTGCGCGATGTGCCGCCGCAGCAGTTGGCGGTGCGCGACGTATCGCGTTTTGACCTCGTGCAGGTGTCTGCCGATGCCGACCTCTTTGAAGCGCTGTGGCTGATGGTGCGCCACCGCGTGCACCGGCTGGTGGTGGTGGATGGCCACGGCATCGTGGGAGTGCTGGGCCAGCTGGACCTGGTGAGCTTCGTGGCCAACCATTCACACATTGCCGCGCAACAGATCGACGACGCGGCCAGCGTGACCGAGCTGGCAGAGGCGGCGCGTCGCATCGACGACATGGTCAAGCTGCTGCACGGCAGTGGCATCCGCATCGAGCGCATCACGCGGCTGGTCAGCGAGCTCAACACGCGGCTCTTTGCGCGCCTGTGGGCGCTGCTGGCGCCACCCGACGTGCGAGAGAACAGCTGCCTGCTGGTGATGGGCAGCGAAGGCCGCAGTGAACAGATCCTGAAAACCGACCAGGACAACGCGCTCTTGCTGCGCGACGGTTTTGAGCACCAGTGCCTTCCCACGTTGGCGCATGACTTCAACGCCGCCCTGTCCGAACTGGGCTACCCGCCCTGCCCCGGCCAGATCATGCTGACCAACCCACTGTGGCGGCAGCCGATGGCGGCCTTTCGCGAGACCCTGCGTGGCTGGGTGCATGGGCACGACCCCGAGGGGCCGATGCACCTGGCCATCTTTTTTGACGCTGCCTGCGTGGCCGGCGACAGCAGCCTGTTGCAGCAAGCACGCCTGCAGCTGGACCAGGTGCTGACCGGGCAGGACCAGTACCTGGCTCGTTTTGCTGCAGCGGCCGACCAGTTTCAGGAGCCGGGCAATTGGCTGACCCGGCTGACATCCAAGCGCGACGAACAACCGCTGGACCTGAAAAAGCTGGGCACCTTTCCCATCGTGCACGGCGTGCGTGCGTTGGCGCTGCAGTACGGCGTGCGCGAACAGGGCACCGTCGCGCGCGTGGCGCAACTGGTGGCGCTGGGCAAGCTGGAAGCCGCGCAGGCGCGCGACCTGGTGGACGCGCTGCACCTGCTGATGGGCATACGCCTGAACCACCAGCTGCAACAGCGCGACCAAGGCTTGCAAGCCGGCAACGAGGTGCGGCCGTCGGCGCTGAGCACGCTGGAGCGTGAACCACTGCATGATGCGCTGGCGATCGTGAAACGCTTTCGGCTTTATCTGCGGCTGCACTTCAAGTTCGATACGCTCTGAGGGCAGACAACCCGCATGACCTCGCACACAAGGTCCAAGCCCCCTTTCCCTGAGAAGGAGAGGGAGCGAAGGCAAGGTCGTCTGAAAAGGCACCGCACCAGCGCACCATGAAACACCAGCGCCCGGCCACCACGCTGACCTTGCAACGCCTGCTGGCGCTGTTCGCTGCCGGCCTGCTGCTGTTCAACTTTCCGCTTTTGAGGCTGTGGCTGAACGACAGCATGGTGCTGGGCTTGCCGCTGTTGCCGGTGGCGCTGTTTGGCGCCTGGGCGCTGCTGCTGGTGGTGCTGGCGTGGCTGATGGAAAAGCGGGACGACGAAGGTTGAAGGCGTGAACCCTTTGTCAGCCCCGTGGGTGCTCGGCGCTTCGCTGGCTTATCTGCTGGCGCTGTTCGCCGTGGCCGCCTGGGCCGACCGCCGTGCGGCGCAAGGGCGCAGCGTGATCGGCAACGCCTGGGTCTACGCGCTGAGCATGGGCGTGTACTGCACCGCCTGGACCTACTTCGGCAGCATCGGTCGTGCTGCCAGCGGCGGTGTCTGGTTCCTGCCCATCTACCTGGGCCCCACGCTGGCCATGGTGCTGGCCTGGACGGTGCTGCGCAAGATGGTGCGCATCGCTCGCCAGTACCGCATCACCAGCATCGCCGACTTCATTGCCAGCCGCTACGGCAAAAGCCGCGCCCTGGCAGCGCTGGTCACGCTGTTGGCCTTGGTGGGTGTGGTGCCTTATGTGGCCTTGCAGTTGAAGGCCGTGGCCAGTGGTTTTCTGGTGCTGACGGGCCCTGGGGCGGGTGTGGGCGGCGGTGCCGCTGAACCGCTGGATGTGGCCTTGATCGTCGCCCTGGTGCTGGCCGGTTTCACCATCGCTTTTGGCACGCGGCACCTGGACAACACCGAAAGGCACGAAGGCCTGGTGGCGGCAATAGCCGCTGAATCGGTGGTCAAGCTGCTGGCGTTTTTGGTGGTCGGCGCTTTTGTCACCTGGGGTCTTTTTGCCGGGCCGGGTGACTTGTTTGCACGTGCGCTGGCGCAGCCTGACTTGGCCTTGCTTCTGCGCGCCGACGCGGCCAAGCCTTTTGCTTTTGACCAATGGCTGGCGCTGTTGGTGCTGGCCGGTTTCAGTGTGCTGCTGCTGCCGCGGCAGTTTCAGGTGATGGTGGTGGAAAACGTCGACGAGCGGCACATCCGCCGCGCGGCCTGGGCCTTCCCGGCCTACTTGCTGTTGATCAACTTGTTTGTGCTGCCCATCGCGCTGGGTGGGCTGCTGTTTTTTGGCGGCCACAGTGCGGCGGGTGCGGTGGGTGCAACCGCAGCGGGCGCTGCCAACGCAGAGAGTTTTGTGCTCAGCCTGCCGCAGGCCGCCGGCGTGCCGTGGCTGGCGCTGCTGGCCTTTGTGGGTGGGCTGTCGGCGGCCACGGGCATGGTCATTGTCGAGGCCATCGCCGTCAGCACCATGGTCTGCAACGACCTGGTGCTGCCGCTGCTGCTGAAGCGTGCATCGTTCAGGGCGCGCAACCTCACGGGCACACTGCTGTTCATACGCCGCGCCGTCATCGTGGGCCTGATGTTGTTGGGGTGGTTGTACTACCGCATTGCCGGCGAAGCCTACGCGCTGGTCAGCATCGGTCTCATCAGCTTTGCAGCCGTGGCGCAATTTGCGCCGGCGCTTCTGGGCGGCATGTACTGGAAGGGCGGCACCCGCAACGGCGCGCTGGCCGGGTTGGCGGCGGGCGCACTGCTGTGGGTGTACACCTTGATGTTGCCCAGCATTGCCAAAAGCGGCTGGATGGGCACCAGCTTCTTGCAGCACGGGCCCTTTGGCCTGGCGCTGTTAAAACCCGAGGCGCTGCTGGGCCTGAGCGGGCTGGACAACTTGAGCCACGCGCTGTTCTGGTGCCTGCTGATGAACGGTGGTTTGTATGTGGCGGTGTCGCTGGCGCGGCCACCGCGTGCCGCCGAAGTCAGCCAGGCGCTGCTGTTTGTGGACGTGTTTGAGCGCGCTGCGCAGAACCGGGTGTTCTGGCGCGGCAGCGCCAAGGTGGCCGACCTGGTGGCGCTGGTGGGGCGGTTTCTGGGCGCTGACAAAGCGCGGGTGGGGCTGGCGGTTGCAGCGGGGACTCAAGATGCCGACCCTCGCCTGGTGCAGCGGGCCGAGACGCTGCTGGCTGGTGCCATTGGCAGCGCTTCGGCGCGCGTGATGGTGGCCAGCGTGGTGCAAGAAGACACCCTGGAGCTGCAGGACGTGATGCGCATCGTTGAAGAAGCGTCTGAGCTGCGCCACCTGAACGAACAGCTCAAGAGCATCGACAAACTGAAGGACGACTTCATGAGCAGCGTTACGCACGAGTTGCGCACACCGCTGACCAGCATCCGTGCGCTGACCGAGTTGATGCGCGACGACCCCGAGATGGACGTGCCGCAACGCCAGCAGTTTCTGGGCATCGTGGTCAGCGAAAGTGAACGCCTGAGCCGGCTGGTTAACCAGGTGCTGGACATGGCAAAGATTGAAAGCGGCCATGCCGAATGGCTCAATGCCGACATCGACATGGCGGCTCTGCTACAGCAGGCCCTGCTGAGCACGGCAGAGCTCTTCCGCGAGCGCGGCGCCTGTGTTCAGCTGCATCTGCCCGAGGCCCCCGTGCCGCTGCTGCGTGCCGACCCCGACCGCTTGCTGCAGGTGGTGCTGAACCTGCTGAGCAATGCCGCCAAGTTTGTACCGAAAGTGGGCGGCCATGTTGATGTGCGTCTGCTGCTGCGGAGCCAGCACGTGGTGGTGGAAGTGCAAGACAACGGCCTGGGTG
>JANNMQ010001070.1:0-1595 GCA_031398045.1 Rubrivivax sp. | reverse complement strand
CTGCCATTGGGCCTTCGGCACCTGCTGCACGGTGATGGTGGTGCGGTACATCTGTGACCCGCTGACCCGCGCCGCCACCGTGCCGGGCGTGATCTGCAGGTCGACCACCGAGCCGTTGCGCACGTAGGTGCGGCCGCGCGGCAGGCGGTTGGCGTAGTCGCTGTAACTTTCCATGTTGGCGCACCAGGCCTTGCCCCAGGCCGTGGTGGCAATGCTGCGACCTTGCACGATAACCGGCGAAACGGCCTGGCCCTTTTTCGCCAACTTGGCCATCTCGCCAGCGGCCTTGCGGCGGCGCTGGGCGACGGGGACGTAGGGAGCCCACTGGTCGTACATGCTTATCCTTCGCTGGTGGCGGACGTCAGGTCGAGACTGACCAGACGCAAGAGTTCAGCATCGCTCAATTCGGTCAGCCTGACCTCGCCGCCGCCGGCATCAAGGAGGTCGGCGGCCAACTGTTTCTTGTCATTGATCATGGCATCGATTTTCTCCTCGACAGTGCCACGGCAGACGAACTTGTGCACCAAGACGTTGCGCTTCTGGCCGATGCGAAAGGCGCGGTCGGTGGCCTGGCTTTCCACGGCCGGGTTCCACCAGCGATCAAAGTGCACCACATGCGAGGCGGCGGTGAGGTTGAGGCCCGACCCACCGGCTTTCAGCGACAACACAAAGAAGGGCACCGTCTCGTCGCCCTGGAAGCGGGCCACCAGATCCTGGCGGCTTTTCACTGCGGTGGCGCCGGTTAGCACACAACCCTCGCGCCCGAAAATTGAACCCAGGAAGGCGGCGATGGGACCGGTGGCTTCGGCATATTGGCTAAACACCAGCATCTTCTCTTGTTTGGCGGCAATGACCTCGGCCAACTCACGCAGGCGGGCCAGCTTGCCGCTGTCGGCTTCGGCCCAGCCGCCGTCGCCCAGCCACTGCGAGGGGTGGTTGCAAATCTGCTTGAAACGGGTGATGAAGGCCAGCACCAGCCCTTTGCGCGCCACGCCCTCCAGGCCCTTGTCGAGCGCTTTGCTCAGGTCGCCCACGGCCTGCTGGTACAACGCCGCTTGTTTGCGCGACAGGCCGCAGTACGCGTTCTGCTCAATCTTGTCCGGCAGATCGCTGATCACCGCCTTGTCGGTCTTCAGCCGGCGCAGCAAGTAGGGCTGCACCAGCCGGCGCAGCGGCGCATAGCCGCCAGGGCTGTCGGCCAGCTGCCTGGCGAAGTTGGTGAACTGTTTGGCGCCACCCAGCAGACCCGGATTCACAAAATCGAAGATGCTCCACAGGTCGCCGAGCCGGTTTTCGACTGGCGTGCCGGTCAGGGCCAGGCGTGAGGCGGCCTTCAGCGCCTTCGCCGCCTTCGTCTGCCGAGTGCCGGGATTCTTGATCGCCTGCGCCTCGTCAAGAATCGCCAGCCGCCACCGGGTGGCTAGCACCCAGGTGTAGCGGTGCAGCGCGCCATAGCTGGTGATGACCAGATCGACCCCGGCCAGTCGCTCGGCCGGCAGTGCACCCAGTTCCTCGGCCGGCGTCTCTGAGGTGTGCGCCACCAGCACACGCAGGCCAGGCGCGAAGCGCGCCGCCTCTTGCGCCCAGTTGGCAAG
>JANNMQ010000286.1:0-11018 GCA_031398045.1 Rubrivivax sp. | reverse complement strand
TGCGCTGCGGCAGGACACCGCGCGGCGCATCGCCGACATCCGCGTGGGCGAAGAAGGGCGCGAAGGGGTGCAGGCCTTTTTGCAAAAACGAGAGCCCACATGGCGTTGAAGGAACCATCATGGCGTTGAACGACCTGGCGGCTACCGTGGGCGTGGTGGCCGAAAAGGCCGTGACTGCAGCAGGAACGGCAGCAGGAACGGCAGCAGGAACCGCAGCCAGCGCCGCGCTGGACGCCGCAGCGGGTGCGGCCCATGCCGCGGGCATCGCGCAATGGGACATCGGCCACCTGGCGGCCATGGCTGCGGCGCTGGGATGGGCCAGCGGCATGCGCCTGTACATGGTGGTTTTCCTCACCGGCGCCGCTGGCTACATGGGCTGGATACCGCTGCCGCCGGGCTTGCAGCTGCTGGCCAACCCGGTGGTGATGGGCGCCAGTTTCCTGATGCTGGCGGTGGAATTCCTGGCCGACAAAGTGCCTGGCATCGACACAGTTTGGGACAGCATCCACACCTTCATTCGCATCCCCGCGGGTGCGGCGCTGGCTTTTGGTGCGCTCAGCGGCGCCACCGGCGCTGACAGCCAGATCTGGGCCCTGGTAGCGGCGCTGGCCGGTGGCACGTTGGCGGCCACGTCCCACGCTGCCAAGGCCACCACACGCGCAGCAGCCAACACCAGCCCCGAGCCGTTTTCCAACATCGCGCTGTCGCTGCTGGGTGATGCGGCGGTGCCCGCCGTACTTTGGCTGGCTTACGAGCACCCCGCCTGGTTCTGGCCCGTGCTGGTGGTGTTGGTGCTGGTGGCATTGCTGGTGGTGGTGGTGCTGTTCAAGTTCCTGCGTGGATTGTTCAGGCGCTTTGCCGGTGCCCGGCCGGCCATGGCTTGATCAATGCGGCGCGAACTGATTCGGGTGCTCGGGCGTGTGCTCGTGCTGGTGCGGCTGCAGCTGCTCGTGCTGATGCGGCTGCAGCTGCTTGGGCCCGTGCGCTTGCTGGCTCTGGGCCTGACGCTCGGTTGCGGGGCCGTGCTGGCCCAGGCACCTGCACCGCCACCGGCTGTGGCGTCAACCGCAGCCGTCGAGCTGGTGGCCGCCGATCTGCAAGAAGAGGTGCAACAGATCCCGGTGACGGTGAAAGACCTGTACGGCCGCGAAGAAAGCAAACGCATCCCGCTCACCATCTTCAAGCCGGCCGCTGCCGGCCCGCACCCGCTGGTTATCTTCAGTCACGGCCGCGCCACCACTGAACGGCGTGCCCATCAGGGCCGCCAGCGTTTTGAGCATGTTGCGCGCTACCTGGTGAGCAAGGGATTTGTGGTGGTCGTGCCCACGCGCGTGGGTTACGGCGAAAACTACGGTGACTTCGACCCCGAAGATGCCGGCGGCTGTAGCCAGATGCGCATCGCACCGATGGCCCAAGCCGCCAGCGACCAGGTGCTGGCCGCGCTGGCCCACGCCCGCAGCTTGCCTTATGTGGACGCTTCACGTTGGGTAGCGATGGGGGTGTCGGTGGGTGGTCTCACCACCCTGGCCGTGGCAGCGCGCCAGCCGCCGGGCTTGGTGGCCGCTATCAACTTTGCCGGTGGCGCCGGTGGTGACCCCGAACGTCGTCCTGGCCAGCCCTGCTTGCCTGGCAACATTGAACGACTCTTGGCAGCGCAGGCCGCGCTGACCCCCTTGCCGCAGCTCTGGCTGTATTGGGAGAACGATCGCTACTGGGGTGCAGATTTGCCCAAGCGCTGGGCGCAGGCTTGGCAAAAAGGCGGTGGTGCACTGCAGTTCCATATGTTGCCGGCTGTCGGTGCCGACGGCCACAGCGGCCTGGGCCAAGACATGAACACGTGGGTGCCGTTGGTCGACAGTTACCTGGCTGCCGCCGGGTTTGCACAACCGGGTGTGCCGGCGCGGCCGCCGGCCAGCAGCTTTGCAGGCATCGACGAAGCGGACAAGGTGCCGACGTCGCAGGCCAACCGCAACGATCTGTACAGGCGCTTCCTGGCCGCCAAGCCGCCGCGCGCGTTTGCGGTCGGTCCCAACGGCGTGGCCGGTTTTGCCAGCGGCGACTGGGCTCTGGGCCGCGCGCTGGGTTTTTGCCAGGCGCGGCGCGGTGCACCGTGCAAGCTGTACGCAGTAGATGATGATGTGGTCTGGGTGCCCTGAGGAAACAACGGTGCCGTGTTGAAAAACTGTAGAGGTACTCCCCCATGTTCAAAAAAATCCTGATCGCCAACCGCGGTGACCACTGGCGCGCAGCGCCAGGGGCGGCGGAGCCACATTGCATGGTGCGCGCAGCGCACGCAGGCGATCTCGTTGCGGGAGCCACCCATGTTTAAGAAGATCCTGATCGCCAACCGCGGCGAGATCGCCTGCCGCGTGGCGGCCACGGCGCGCCGCATGGGTGTGCAAACGGTGGCGGTGTACTCCGACGCCGATGCCCAGGCGCGCCATGTGCGTGCCTGTGACGAAGCGGTGCATGTGGGCGGCAACGCACCGCGTGACAGTTATCTGCAGTGGCAGCGCATCATCGACGCTGCGCTGGCCACGGGCGCGCAGGCCATCCACCCGGGTTACGGTTTCCTCAGCGAGAACCAGGCTTTTGCCCAGGCCTGCGCCGACAACGGCCTGGTCTTCATCGGTCCGCCGGCTTCGGCCATCGCCGCGATGGGCAGCAAAAGTGCCGCCAAGGCGCTGATGGAAAAAGCCGGCGTGCCGCTGGTGCCGGGTTACCACGGCGCCAACAACGAGGCCACTTTCCTGGCTGAACAGGCAGCGCACATCGGCTACCCGGTGCTCATCAAGGCCAGCGCTGGGGGCGGCGGCAAAGGCATGCGGCGGGTGGACAAGGCCGAAGACTTTGCAGCAGCATTGCAAAGCTGCCAACGCGAAGCCAAGTCCAGTTTTGGTGATGACCATGTGCTGGTGGAACGTTACGTGACCCGCCCGCGGCACATCGAAATCCAGGTGTTTGGTGACAGCTACGGCCACGTCATCCATCTGCATGAACGCGACTGCTCGGTGCAGCGCCGGCACCAGAAGGTGCTGGAAGAGTCACCGGCGCCGGGCTTGACAGCCGCCCGCCGTGCGCAGATGGGCGCCGCCGCTGTGGCTGCCGCCAAGGCTGTAGGTTATGTGGGTGCCGGTACCGTGGAGTTTGTAGCCGAAGAACTGGCCGATGGCGACATCCAGGCCTATTTCATGGAGATGAACACGCGGCTGCAGGTGGAACACCCGGTGACCGAAGCCGTTACCGGGCTCGACCTGGTGGAATGGCAGCTGCGTGTGGCGGCCGGCCAGCCGCTGCCGCTGACGCAAGAGCAAGTGCCGCAACGTGGCCACGCCATCGAGGCGCGCATCTGCGCTGAAAACCCCGATGCCAACTTCCTGCCCGCCACCGGCACGCTGCAAGTGGCGCGCTGGCCGGCGCATGTGAGCTGTGAACGCAGCGACGCCCTGCCACGGGTGGACAGCGGCGTGGGCGAGGGCGACGCCATCAGCCCGCACTACGACTCGATGATTGCCAAGCTCATCGTCTGGGGCGAAGACCGCGCGCAGGCGTTGGCGCGCCTGGCCGCGGCACTGCGCGCCACGCACATCGTGGGCCTGCACACCAACGTGTCGTTCCTGCGCCGTGTGCTGGCCAGCCACGCTTTTGCGACGGCCGACCTCGACACCGCGCTGATCGAACGTGAACACGCCGCGCTCTTTGATGCGCCGCCGCTGGCCCCGCTGGTAGCGGCTGCCGGGGTGGCCGCCCACCGCCTGGCCGCCGAGGCGGCGCTGGAAGGTGCCGATCCGTGGTCGCGCCGCGACGGCTGGCGCATGGGGTGGAGGGCGCACGGTGGCGCGCAGCGCCGGCTGGACCTGACACTGCAGGGCCAGCCGCTGGTGGTCGTGCTGCAGCGGCTGCACGACGGCGCCGCGGTGCTGCAGCTGGGGCCAGCGCAGCGCCACGTTTTTGTGTCGCGCCTGCTGGCCCCCGATACCTTTGACGTGCAATTGGGCGACCAGCGCCACACCTTGTCGGTGTATGCACAGGGTGAACGTTATGCCGTGTTTGCCGCCGCTGGCATGGCGCTGCTGACCGAGACCGACCCTTTGGCGCATGCTGCCGACCATGCGGGTGAAGGCGGTCGGTTGACCGCACCGATGCCCGGCAAAGTGGTCTCGTTCCTGGCCAAAGCAGGCGACACCGTCAAGCGGGGCCAGCCCCTGGCGGTGATGGAGGCCATGAAGATGGAACACACCATCAGCGCGCCACACGACGGTGTGGTGCAAGAGCTGATGTATGGCGTGGGCGACCAGGTGGCCGAAGGCGGCGAGCTGTTGCGCCTGGGCAAGTCTTGATGCGGCATGGTCCTACAGCTTGACGGCCGGTGCGCCTGGGCAGGGGCGGCCCGGTCTGCACCAGACTGTTTGCATTGCAGCGCGCCAGGTGAACACCTCATGCCGGTGTTGCTGGACTCAACATCAGGACGGTGCCCAACCCATGGACAAGCGCGATCTGCCCACCAGCCACGGCGTCTTCAAACCGGTGGGCCATGTGGTTATCTCTTTTCCCACCCAGCATGACTGCATGGCCGCACAAGCTGCCCTGCGTGCCGTGGTGCCCGAGGCCGAGGCCATCACGGTGTACACCGCACAGGCCATGAGCGATCAAGCAGCGGCCGACATCGAGCGCGGGGCCACCGGCATGGCATCCCTGGGCCAGGAGCTCAACCTGATCAAGGCCCATAAGGTGCTGGCCGACCTGGGTTTCCACTTTCTGGTGGTGCAGGTCAACAGCGATGAACAAGCCGCCCAGGTCGCCGCCACTTCGCAGGCCCACAACGCCGAGCGTGCGCAGCACTACGGCCGTTTCATCATCGAAGAATTGATCACGCCAGCCAACGGTGAGGCTCAGGTCGCTGATACGCCCGACCGCGGCCTGGACGCACAAATGCCGTCTGGGCTGGAGTCCGAGCGCGCTCTGAACCAAACCCGGCGCTGAGAACGGCCTGCGCCACGGCACAAACCTTGTGGCCTTCGCTCAGGGTGACAGATCGGCGTGTTCCGACAGTGCAGAAAACGCAGCCAACGCTGCGGCGCCTCGCAGACCCAACGGGCCTTCAAAAACGTCCAGCTCGTCGGGAGCACAAAAGCCGGGTCGCCAATCGTCCAGGGCGGACCCGCCGGGCAGCAATCGGTCAGCCAGTACGTGCACAGCGGTGTGGCGCGGGTCGTCATTGATACGGGCCATCAGTGCCTGTGCCGCCGGTACCGGCCCTTCGATCAGCTGGCCGAAACGATGGCCATCAAAAAGCAACAGCCCGCGCAGACCAGCGCGGTCGTTGTGGGCACGTGCGACGCGGCAAATGGCAGCGAAAACGTCGAAGCGGCAGCTGCTGACCAGCCGGCTCACGTACAGAGTCTGCTGGTAGCACTGGAGCGTCGGCGTGACGAGGTTGAGTGTTGACATTCCATGCGAATATAGGGACTGGGTTGCAGCGGGGCTTTGTCAAAAGACACTCTGGCGGCAAACCCTCCCCATTTGCGTCACACCCACCACATGGCCGACACCCCCTGCCATCAATGCCCCTTGCGCTCGCTGCCCTTGTTTGTGGCACACACCGCCGACGAGCTGGCGGTGGTGCAGTCGCTGAAGCGCGGCGAGTTGGTCACTGAAGCTGGTCACACATTGATCGACGAAGGCCAGACCGACGCGCCGCTGTACACGTTGACCGAAGGCTGGGCCTTTCGCTTCAAAACCCTGTCTGATGGCAGGCGGCAGATTTTGAACATCTTGCTGGCCGGCGACTTCATTGGTGTGCAGCAAAAAATGGGCGATGCGTCGGCACATGGTGTGGTGACGCTGACCCCGGCGCGTTTCTGCGTCTTCAAGCGCGACGCACTGTGGGCGCTGCACCGCGAACACCCGTCACTGGGCTTCAACGTCACCTGGCTGACGGCGCACGAAGAATCGTTGGTCGACGAGCACTTGTTGTCAGTAGGCCGGCGCAGCGCTGAAGAGCGCATCGCCACGCTGCTGATCCTGCTGTTCAAACGCGCTGCCGCGTTGCAGAGCGATGGTGGGCGCGGCGGCGTGCCGTTTCCATTGACGCAGCAGCATGTGGCCGATGCGCTGGGCCTGTCGTTGGTGCACACCAACAAGTCCTTGCGCAAACTTCAGCGCCGGGGGCTGCACGAGATCAGCGATGGTCGTTTGTATTTGCGCGACGCCAAAGCGCTGGTGCGCTTGGCTGATTTGTATGGCGACGGGCGCCCGGCGCAAAGGCCGTTGGTGTAGGGCTTGGGCCTGCGGTGGTGCCATGCTCGGGGCCGCCGCTGAGTTACTGAATGAGGGTGTTTCTTTTGCAACAGAGGATGGGCAGCATGGGCGTTTGGTGGCTGGGTTACGGGGTTGCACTGCTGGTCATGGGCGCGCTGGACGCGCTGTGGCTGGGCTATGTGGCGCGCGATTTTTACCGCCAAGAGATGGGCAGCCTGATGGCGCCGCAAGTGCGCGTGCTGCCCGCAGCGCTGTTTTATCTGGGCTACCCGGCGGGGCTGGTTACCCTGGCTTTGGTGCCGTTGCCGGAATCGACCAGCGTGGCCCTGGGTCGCGCAGCGCTGGTGGGCCTGGTGGCTTATGGTGCTTACGACCTGACCAACCTGGCCGTGCTGCGCGGCGCGAGTGTGAAACTGGCGCTGGTGGACATGGCCTGGGGTACGCTGGCCAGCGGCGTGGCGGGCGCGGCCGCCTACTTGGCGATGCAACGCGCTGCATCACACTGAGTACGCCGCACCGGCACGGCAGGCACACCGCCCATGCGGGCTAGATGAACCACCGATGCACCACCGATGCACAGCAGACGTTGGCTTAGGTTTTTGGAGCCTCAGTGGGCAGCCATGCAGAGATCGTGGTTCCCTGGCCGGGCGCGCTGGTGATCTGCATCACGCCGCCTTGGCCTTCCACGCGGTAGCGCATGCCCGTCAGCCCATGGGCCTGGCGTGAAGTGGCAGCCGGGTTGAAACCCACGCCGTTGTCGCACACGCTGATGTGCACACGGGGTGCTTCGTCGGCCTGGCCACCCTGGGCCGCCCACGGCGACAGCGTCACCACCACTTCACTGGCACGTGCGTACTTGGCGATGTTGGTGAACGACTCCTGCACCAGGCGGTAGACGGTTGTCTGCGCGCCATCAGACAGCGTGACCGGCTGCAATTCGGTGCGCACTTTGATGTCGGTGCGCTGGCCAAATTCCTTGGCCTGAATGTCCAGCGCAGCCACCAAACCCAGGTTGGACAATGACGACGGGCGCAGGTTTTCAATGATGTTGCGCTTCAGCGCAATGCCCTGGTCCAGCGTGGCGTGCAGGTGCTTCAGGCCTTCCTCGGCCACCGGCGTCATCGGCAACAGCTGGCGTTTCAGGCGCGCCGCGTCCAGCTTGGCTGCCGTCAGCAGCGCACCCAGCTCGTCGTGCAGTTCACGCGCCAGGCGACTGCGTTCGTCTTCGCGCGCCACTTCGAGGTGGCGCGCCAGCTCAGTCAGGTCGGCCGTGCGCAGGCGCACCTGGCTGTCCAGCAGGTCGCGTTCGGCGCTCAAAGCGAGCGCGTGGTCAAACTGCGCCTGGTCGAGCAGGCGCGTCTTGCGCAAGAACAGCAGCAAAGCCGCCAGCGCCACAGCGGTCATGATGTTGACGCCCAATCGGCTGAGACGCAGCGTGTCCACCACGTTTTGGCGCTGGCTGATGATGCGCTCGCTTTCCAGCTTCAGCAGCACGGCGGCTTCGCTGCGCACCGCCTCCATCGTCCGCATGCCCACGTCCGACATCAACATGGCTCGCCACTGATCTTGTTTGCCTTGCTCAAAAAGCGCTAACACCGTGGCCATCTCGGCCAGCCTTCTTCTGCCGTTGCGTTCAATTTCCCTTACGCTGACCAGAGAGAAAGGGTCATCGCTGAAGTAGGTGTGCAGCTGCTGCGAGCTGACGTTGAAGGCCTCCCGCCCGTCGTTGTAGGGTTTCAGGTACTCCTTGCGCCCGCTTAACAGATAACCGCGCTGGCCCGTCTCGGTGTCGATCAGTGACCGCAACAGCGCCTGCACCTGCTGACGCGCCACGTCGCGCTGGGCTATTTGTGCCAGCTCGGCCGTTGATCGGCTGTAACCCGTTTCATTGATGACCACCACCACCAGTGCCACCATGGCCGCCAGCGGCAGGGCCAGTGCGCTGCGCCGCAGGCGCGTCAAGGGGTTGAGGTCCATGCTGCGTCCTGGGGTGCCAGGCGATGTAGGAGCCGATGTGGAGAGCGCACTCAGCGCAACGTACCCGGAGCGCTGTCTGCGCCGTCGTGCAACCTGTCGCAATAGGCCAGCAGTTCCTCGACTTCACTGGATTTGTCAAACACGCGGTCGGCACCCAGTTCGCGGCAAGCCTGGCGCATGTCGGCCGTGGCGTAGTTGGTCAGCACCACGCGTTTGCTTTTCACACCCAGGTTGGTGGCGGCGCGCAACACCCCCAGGCCGGTACCGGCTTTCAGAAAGATGTCGATGATCATCAAGTCGCACTGCATCCCGCTGTGCGTCAGCCAGGCCACCGCGCTGGCCTCGTCGGCGGCAGACCCCACCACCTGTACAGGGGCCAGCTCCTCCAGGGTGCTGACCAGCTTTTCCAGGATCAGTGGGCTGTCTTCGACGATGAAGGTCTTCAAGGGAGGGGTGGCCAACTTCGGACAGACCAGCTTTCGAGTGGGGCGCTGGTGCTGCTGGGTTTGAATCCTATGGCATTGTGCGTGGCATGCCACGCCCGACCTGTAGGACGAATCTGACTTGTTAGCTTTTGCTAACTGATTTCAGAGTGAGTGGGTCGGGTTGCACGGTGCCGCGGTGTAGGACTGGTCCGATGCCGTGGCGGCCCAGGGGCTGATAGGCTTGCCCACCACCGGTGAACAGGAGCGTCCATGATCAGAATTGGCATCGTTGACGACCACGCCATCGTCCGCACAGGGCTGCGCCGCTACTTGTCTGAGCATGTGGATTTGCGGGTAACGGGCGAGGCCAGCAATGGCCGCGAGGCGATGGAGCTGGTGCGAGGCGGTGAGGTGGACGTGTTGCTGCTGGACATTTCGATGCCCGACCAAAGCGGCATTGATGCGCTGGCGGCCATCAAGGCACGTTTTCCGGAAGTGAAAATCCTGATCCTGAGCGGCTTCCCGGAAACGCACTACGCCACCACGCTGCTGCGCCAGGGCGCCAGCGGCTACATCAACAAGGAATGTGATCCGGAAGAGATTGCCAAGGCCATACGCACGGTGTCGCTGGGCCGGCGCTACATCACGCCGGCGGTGGCCGAGATGTTGGCCGATGGCATGCACCACAGCGGCGATGGTCCGCTGCACACCACGCTGTCAGAACGTGAGCTTCAGGTGTTCCTGCGTCTGGCGCAGGGAGAAACCATTGGCCATATGGCCGAAAGCATGTTTCTCAGCGTGAAGACCGTCAGCACCTACCGCACCCGCGTGATGGAAAAGCTGAAGTTGCAGACCAACAGCGATTTGACTTATTACGCGCTGAAAAACGGCTTGATTCAGTAGCTGCCAAAACCCGGTGCCAAACGGCCGCATGGATGCTTGTGGTGCGTATGCGGGTCAACGCACGGCGGTTCGGATCGCCGTCAATCGATGGTGATGGCCTTGCTGGATACGTAACGCAGGAAGTCAGTGGCTGGCATGGCCGCAAACTGATGGGTCTCGCCGTCGCCCCAGCTCAGCGTGACATCGTTGGGCGCGGTCTCCACCTCAACCGACCCCAAGGGCACGGCGCACAGTGGGCCATCACCGACACGGTATTCAACCAAACCTTTGACAGTGACAATGGTGGTCATGGTGGGGGTGTCCTGATGCATAACGGACTACCACTGTAGGCTGGCCTGCAGCCGTCTCGTGCAGGACGAGATGGCCGGTGTTTGTGAGCAGCGTCCTACGAACTGCTTGGAAGTACAGGCGCTAAACCTGCGCGGTGCCTCTCGCCAGACACCGCTACAGTAGCAAAACGGCGGGTGTTTACCGCCACAGGACCCACCCATGCTGCCCACCCACGTCACCCTGGTTGAAGTTGGCCCCCGCGACGGCTTGCAAAATGAAGCGCAGCCGGTGTCGGCCGCGCACAAGATTGCACTGGTGCACCAGTTGCAGGCCGCCGGCTGCCGCGAGATAGAAGTCACCAGTTTTGTCAGCCCCAAGTGGGTGCCGCAGATGGCCGACAACGCCGCTGTGATGGCCGGTGTGCGGCGCCAGCCT
Source organism: Rubrivivax sp. (assembly GCA_031398045.1). Taxonomy (GTDB): domain Bacteria; phylum Pseudomonadota; class Gammaproteobacteria; order Burkholderiales; family Burkholderiaceae_C; genus Rubrivivax. The sequence goes on along the minus strand of JANNMQ010000286.1, from coordinate 747 downwards.
GGTGTGCGCACCAGTGTGTTGACACCGAACATGTTGGGCCTGGAAGCCGCGCTGGCTGCGCCACGCGACCAGTGGCCCGACGAAGTGGTGGTGTTTGCTGCCGCCAGCGAGGCTTTCAGCCAGCGCAACATCAACTGCAGCATCGCCACCAGCGTGGAACGTTTTGCGCCCGTGGTGGCCGCCGCCCACGCGGCGGGCCTGAAGGTGCGTGCCGCAGTGTCGTGCGCGCTCGGTTGCCCGTACCAGGGTGATGTGTCTGCCGATGACGTGGAGCATGTGGTGCAGCTGATGAAAGCCATCGGCGTGGATCACTGCGGCATCGCCGACACCATCGGCGTGGGCACGCCGCTGCGTGTGCAGGCAGCGATGGAACGTGCACTCAAGCACTTCCCGTTGGTGGAAGTGAGCGGGCATTTCCACGACACCTATGGCCAGGCGCTGGCCAATACCCTGGCCTGCCTGCAGATGGGCTTGCACAGCTTTGACAGCAGCATTGCGGGCCTGGGCGGTTGCCCCTATGCCAAGGGCGCCACGGGCAACGTGGCGACCGAAGACCTGGTGTTCATGCTGCACGGCATGGGCATCAACACCGGTCTGGACCTGGACGCCTTGGTGGACGCGGGTGCCACCATCAGCCAGGTGTTGGGCCGCCCGCCGGTGTCGCGCGTGGCGCGTGCAATCCTGGCCAAGCGCGGGGTGGCACCGGTGGCAGCGGTGTCGGGTGCATGAACACCAACCTGGCAACCA
>JANNMQ010000272.1:0-2063 GCA_031398045.1 Rubrivivax sp. | reverse complement strand
GCCCAGCACCACGGCCATCGCCGCGCCCGCAGACAGCCCGGCCACGTAAATGCGGCGCGGGTCGGCGCCGTGCGTGCGCGCCACCTGGCCCACCATGCCGGCGATCAGCGAAGGCTCGCCTGCACCGCGCCGCTGGTCCTGGGGCTGAAACCAGTTCCAGCACTTTGATGCATTCACGTGCGCGGCTTGTTCGGGGTAAACAACCAGGAAGCCGTGTTCGTCGGCCAGGCGATTCATCTGTGTACCGGCCGCAAAGTCGTCGGCCGACTGCGTGCAGCCATGCAGCATCACGATCAGGGCCCGCGGGCTGTCAGACTTCACCGCCGGCACATAAACCTTGTAGGCCCGACTGCCGGCTTCGTTGCTGAAGGTATGGGCTTCGAAGCTGCCGGGCTGTGGCTGCGCTCCGTGGATGGGCCGCACGCGGCCCTGTGCTGGCGCAGTGACTTCGCCAGCCGGCACCACACGGGCTGCCACATCGATGACGGCAGCGTCGTTGAACCTGGGGGCCGCCGCAACAGCGCCCCCCATCGCCAGCGCGCGCCGGATGGTTTCGGTCACGCCGTGCATCGGGCCTGTGGCGGTGTCGAGCCCGGCAGATGCCAGCGCCCGTTGAATCGTGGCGTGGATGGCGTCGGCGTCGAAGGACGGCACGCCGGTGTTGAAGGGGCTTTTCATGAACTGCTTTCTGGTGATGGTGGAAGGTTTCAATGGATGCGGGCGGCAAGGGCCCGCCGCACCGCAGGGCTGGCCTGAAAAGCGCCCAGCACGGTGACCGATTCGATGGCCGCAAGCGCCAGCTCGGGTGGCACGTCGTCGGCAATGCGGGCCAGCCCCACCACCTGCACCTGCAAACGCTGGCCCGCAGCCACCACCGTTTCCAGGTCGGCGCGGCTGTAGTGCTGAAGGCCCACCGTGAGCGTTCTGCGGGCCACCGTTTGTTTGACGGTGTCGGCATGCAGCGCCAGCTGGTTTCGAAGCGCGGTGCGTATAAGGTCAGAACGGTTGGAATAAAAACCTTCCTGGACCAGCAGGTCGACATGGCCCAGATCGACCACACCCACATTGACCGTCATCTTCTCCGTTTCACCGGTGCGTTGCCTTTGATCAACGGCTGTGCTGGTGCTTTTCATACCATCCCTTTGGATTCCATTTGGAATCCAATTGGAACATAAAACGGCTGAAGGCGTTGAGGTTCAACCCTTGTTGGGGTGTGGCCGAGAGGCCAGGGGCCGGGGCGCTGGGGAGTCACCGCCCTGCGGCCGGCGCGTCGATCAACCTGGCGGCAGCGTGGGAGGGCGGCGCACCCGGCGGTAGTGCCCCATCAGCGGCGTGACCGACACACCGTGCACAACGATCGACGTCACCACCACGGCCAGCGTCAGCCCTACCAGCAGGTCCACATGCTGGCTGGGCAGGCCGTGGCTGATGGCATAACACAGGTAGTAGAGAGACCCGATGCCGCGGATGCCGAACCAGCCTATCAACCGGCGCTGCACCTTTGAAGTTCGCGAACCGGCCAGTCCCACGGCCACCGACAGCGGGCGCACCACCAGCAGCATCAGCGGCACGAACCACAGCGCAGCAACGGGCCAGACCACCGCCCACAAGAGCAGGCCCAGCACCACCACACCCACCATTTCACCGATGCGGTCCAACTGCTCGTTGAAGTTGAGCACCGCCCGCGCCATGTAGGCCGGGGCATGTTGCGGGTCGGTGGCCATCTGCTCGGCGCGCTCAGGATGCGCGCTGTGCAAGGCGTCTTCCACACGTTGTTCGGCGGTGGTGGCGGTGGTGGTGGGGGTGGTAAACGTAGCTGCGGCGCGGGCCCCACCCCGTGAATTCATGGCGGCTTCAGTACCCGCCTGCGCCGCGCGGCGCAGCGCCAGGCCGGCGGCAAACACAGCCAGAAACCCATACGCGTGCACCAGCACGGCCAGGCCGTAAGACAGGCCGATGAGGCCCAGCGCAAAGAAGTTTTCGTAGCCGATGGCTTCGTGGTGCCGATGCCGCAGGTGCAGCACCAGCCGGCCCAGGCCGGCGCCCAGCACAGCACCAATGGC
>JANNMQ010001066.1:0-4335 GCA_031398045.1 Rubrivivax sp. | reverse complement strand
GTCAAACGCCTGCTGCAGGCACGGCGTATTCGCACGCTGCGTGTGGATGATTTGGCGCGACTCCAGGTGTCGTTGAAAACGGTGCTGCCGTTCATCACGGTGCCCGGCCACGGCGCAAGGGGCACCCCGCTGGATGCGGTGGATCTGGCCGCGCGACTGCGCCCGGCGCCGCAACAGCAGTCACTGTTCGACACGGCGGTGGATGCCTGAAGCTGCACGCAGCCGCGTCGCGTGGCTTGCCGACGAGACCGATGTCGCAGGGTTTCGAAGGCAGGCGCGCCAGGGCCTGGTTGATGGTGTTTCACCTTCGCAGCTGGCGTGGCGGGTGGCAGCAAGCGCTGAGCCCGAGCTGTTCGACCACCTGGCCCATGGCGAGGAATCGGCCCGCATCACTGGGGACACCACCGACAACTCCAAAGACGGCACCACCGTCGTCACGCCACCCATCACCGTGCCTGCGTTTTTTGTTCCGCTGGTAGAAAAGACCGCGCTTCACGCCGACCCGAACCGCTTTGGTTTGCTCTACCGACTGCTCTGGCGCTTGGTGCATGACCGTGCAGTGCGCCACGACCCCCTCGACCCCGACCGCCAGCAGGCCGAAGTGTTGGCGCGGGCGGTGCGGCGCGACATGCACAAGATGACGGCCTTTGTGCGCTTTCGGCCGCTGGCCAGCGCGGATGGACAGCGCCTGCAGCATGTGGCGTGGTTCGAGCCTGAGCACCACATTGTCGACGCCACTGCGCCCTTTTTTGCACGTCGTTTTGCGCAGATGCACTGGGCCATCCTGACACCCCGGCGCTGCGTGCGATGGGACGGGCAGGCACTCCGCTTCGGCCCGGGCGCTGACCGCAACGAAGCACCCGCAGCCGACGCGGCCGAGCAGTTGTGGTTGACCTACTACGCCAGCATCTTCAACCCTGCCAGGCTGAAGCTGGCGATGATGCAAAAGGAAATGCCGCGCCGGTACTGGAAAAACCTGCCCGAAGCGGCGTTGATTCAACCGCTCGTGGCCAGTGCCGCGCAGCGCGCCGATGCGATGGTTGAACAAGCCGTGATTGAACCAGCACGGCGTCGTCCCGCGTCGTCGCAGGCACTTGCGGTGGACGCGCGGCCGGTCATCATGCACGCGGCAGGCTCACTGGCTGAATTGCGCCACGCCACGGAGCATTGCCGTGAATGCCCCATCGGCGCGCTGGCCACCCAAGCTGTTCACGGTGAAGGCCCTGAGGATGCACGCCTGATGTTGGTCGGCGAACAGCCCGGGGACCGAGAAGATCTGGCTGGGCGCCCCTTTGTCGGACCGGCGGGACAGCTGCTCGATAGAGCGCTGACGCAGCTTGGCTGGCCACGTGACCAGCTCTATGTGACGAATGCGGTCAAACACTTCAAATACCAGCTGCGTGGCAAACGGCGCATTCACAAAACCCCTGCGCAGCAAGAGGCTGCCGCTTGCCTGCATTGGTTGGAACGTGAAATCTCGATCGTCAAACCCCGCGCTGTGATTGCTTTGGGCGCAACCGCAGCGCGCGCCTTGCTGGGCCGCGACGTGTTAGTGAGCATGGAGCGTGGGCAATGGTTCACCCGCGGCGATGGCCTGCGCGTGCTGGTTACGCTGCACCCCGCCGCCTTGCTGCGCGCCGAGCCGGGCGATCAGCACCTGGCATTTGAGCGTTGGCTGGCCGACCTGGCGCTGGCGGCTTAGGTCTGAGCCGCCAGCGCCGCCTGAGCCTGGCCTGCGTCGAATCAGGCGCGACTGGCGCCTTCTGTCAGGCCCATCGCGGCGCGAGCTGCCAATACTTCAGCGCACCGACGTGAACCGTGCTTCCGGCCTGTCGTCAGACCGGTGCACCGTGGCCACACCCGCCTTCATGGCCCAAGGGCGCATTTGGTGGTGCAGCGGAATCACCAGCACCTCGTCACGGGTGCGTACCAAGGCTTCACGGATCATCGCGTTTCGCTTGCTGACGTCGGTCTCGGTTTTCATCGCGTCCACCAGGCGGTCGACTTCCTTGTCGCTGATGCGCGAGAAGTTGAAGTTGCCGTCGGCGCCTGTGGTGCGGGTGCGGATCAACGACTGCAGGCTGTACTGCGCGTCATAGGTGGCCACACCCCAACCCAAGAGGTAGATGCTGCTGTCAAAGTTCTGCACCTTCTGGATAAAGGTGGCCATGTTCTCGGCGGCCAGCGTGGTTTTCACGCCAATGCGGGCCCACATGGCGACGATGGCCTGCGCCACTTCTTCGTCGTTCACGTAACGGTTGTTGGGGGTGTTGAAGCGCAGTTCAAAGCCGTTCGGGTAGCCCGCGTCAGCCAGCAACTTCTTGGCGCCTTCCACGTCCACCTTGGTGGGCGTGTCAAGTTCCACGCTGTGGCCATTGACGCCCGGCGCCACCACCAGCCCGGCCGGGATCGACAGACCGCGCATGATGTTGCGTTTGATGGCTTCACGGTCGATGGCCATGCTGAGTGCCTGGCGCACACGTTTGTCGGCCAGCGGGTTTTTGCCTTTCACGTCGCTGTATTTCAGTTCGGCGCTGCCAACGTCAGGGGCCAGATAGATGGTGCGCACCTCCGGGCCATCGACAATTTTCAGCTTGGTGTCGGCGCGCAGCCGTGCCACGTCCTGCGTGGGCAGGTCGGTCAGCATGTCCACGTCGCCCGACAGCAGCGCCGCCACGCGTGTGGGGTCGCTCTTGATGGGCGTGTAGACCACCTCGCGCACATTGCCGCTGTGTTTGTCCCACCAATCGGTGTTGATGGACATCGTGATGCGCTGTTCGGGCTGCCAGCCGGTGATCTTGTAGGACCCCGTGCCCATCACATTGCGCGACGCGAAGTTTTCCTCCTTGGCCTTGTAGTCCTGCACATTCGCCGTGCGGTTTTTGTCCGCCCAGGCTTTGCTCATGATGCGGAAATCGATGATGTTGCGCAGCAGCAGCGGGTTGGGTGCGGCCATCATGAAGTCGACCGTGTGATCGTCGATTTTCTTGATGTCGGCGATGCCCGTGACGTAGATGCCCATCGTGCCCTGCGGCTGCTTGATGCGGCCGAAAGAGAAGACGACGTCGTCAGCGCTAAATGGCGTGCCGTCGTGAAACTTCACGCCTTTGCGCAGTTCAAAACGCACCTGGGTGGGTGAGACGTAGGTCCATTTGGTGGCCAGCGCCGGTTCCACCTGGTAGCTGGCGCTGTAGCGCGTCAAGCCTTCGTAGGCGTGCATCAGGATGGCGTTGGTGGTGGCGTGGTTCTGTGAATGGGGGTCCAGCGTCAGGATGTCGTTCTGCGCGGCCCATCGCAAGGTCTGCGCTTGTGAGGGCAGGGCCATGGTGGCCACCAAGGTAGCCAGCGCAGCGGCTGACAACAGGGCTTTCAAGTTCTTCAAGGTCAACTCCTGGTCCAGAGATAAAAATGGATGACTAAACCCCTGATGCTAGGGCCTGCGGGACATCAAACCAGGGGGGAAACGCCGATGAGTCGAATGCCTATCAGCCAGCTTGCAGAAGGCTTGCCAGCCGCAGCGTCAGCCGCACTGTCAGCCGCACGGTCAGCCGCCCGCCGACTTACCGGTCGGGTGTGGCCTGTAGGCTGCAGTCGCAGCCGCTGCCCGCCGAAATCCAGCGTTGGGCCAGGTTTTGCAAAGCACCGGCCAGTGCGCGCGGAAGCATGGGCCAGGTGTACTCAACCACCGCGCAGCGGTAGATACGCAGTGCCGGGTTCCACTGCAGGGCCGTGCAAGCGCCCCGCACACGTCGCGAGATCAACACACCTGCAGGGCAAGGTTCAACGGCGCAACACACCCCGCAGCCGTTGCAGGGGCGACCCAGTTCAGGCTTGGCGGGCGCCTGGGCATGCAGCATGATGGTCTGGTATTTCATGGCTGCAGCAGTATTTGCCTGGTGCCCCTTCGCTGTCAGGAAAACAGCAGCTTAGAAGGTGTCCAATTGCGCCAGACGTTCAGAAGCACACCGATGTTAGAGTGCCGGTTGAATCAAAAGGTCCTTCCCGTCCCCTTGCTGTCAAGAGACATGCAGCAAGGCGGGTCGCTAGTCCGCCAACCGGTGCAGCCGGGACGCGGAAGGTTTTTAAACCCATCAGCGCGCTGGAAACCGGCGCATAAGGTGAGCGAAAGATGATGCAACAACACAGGTCCAACTCGTACCTGTTCGGCGGCAACGCCCCTTACGTCGAAGAGTTGTATGAGGCTTACCTCGACAACCCCGGCAGCGTGCCCGACAACTGGCGCACCTATTTCGACAAGCTGCAGCACGTGCCCGCGCTGGACGGCAGCGACACCCGCGATGTGGCACACGCCCCGGTGGTGGAGTCTTTTGCGCA
>JANNMQ010000253.1:0-11235 GCA_031398045.1 Rubrivivax sp. | reverse complement strand
CAGCTTGCTGCACATGGCGCCAGACCACCCTGCCGCAAACACACGCTGGCGCCATGGGCCGCCCGTGAATCCAGACAAGGGCCGGCACCAAACCTACCCCGGCTAGAATCAGATCACGAAAGCTGCAAAAGCCCACCAGGGTCGGCATTTCACTTCACCACCACGGCCTGTCGCGCGGCCACCCGGCCTACCCGGCCAGGCGTTTTCTACACCCCCCCCACAACCCGCACACCAGGAGGATCCGGTCGGATCATGTCGGACCTGAGCATCTGCCTCGACTCCCTTGCGCCCAGCCGCACCCAGCTTTCAGTCAGCAGCTACTTCGATGAGGGGGTGTTCCGTCGCGAACATGACCGCATCTTTCAGCAATCACCGCGTTACGTGGGCCACGAACTGGCCGTGCCGCAGGTGGGTGACTTTCAGGCGCTGGCACATGAAGGTGAAGGCCGGGCGCTGGTGCGCACCCACAGCGGGGTTGAACTGGTATCCAACGTCTGCCGCCACCGGCAGGCGGTGATGCTCAAGGGCCGCGGCCACACCCATGATCACATCGTGTGCCCACTGCACCGATGGACCTACAGCCTGCAGGGCCAGTTGGTGGGGGCGCCGCACTTCGACCACGACCCCTGCCTGAACCTGCGCAACTACCCGCTGCAAAGCTGGAACGGTTTGTTGTTTGAGAACAACGTACGCAACATGGGCACCGACTTGGCAGCTTTGGGCGACGCGGCAGCGCTGGACTTCAGCGGTTATGTATTCCACCGCGCGCACTTGCACGACTGTGACTACAACTGGAAGACCTTCATCGAGGTCTACCTGGAGGACTACCACGTAGGGCCTTTCCACCCGGGCCTGGGCCAGTTTGTGGCCTGCGAAGACCTGCGTTGGGAATTCGGCAGCCACCATTCGGTACAAACCGTGGGTGTCAACAAGTCGCTGGCCAAGGCCGGCTCGGCCACCTACCAGCGCTGGCACGAAGCCGTGCTGCGCTTCAACAACGGGCAACAACCCCGTCAAGGCGCGATTTGGTTGACCTGTTACCCCACGGTGATGGTGGAGTGGTACCCGCATGTGCTGGTGGTGTCGACCCTGTTTCCGCAGGGGCCGCGCAAAACGCTGAACCTGGTTGAATTTTTCTACCCCGAAGAGATTGCGGCCTTTGAGCCCGACTTTGTGCAAGCGCAGCAGGCGGCCTACATGGAAACCTGCGTTGAGGACGATGAAATCGCACTGCGCATGGACGCCGGCCGCCAAGCCTTGATGCTGCGGGGTGATGACGAAGTGGGCCCGTATCAAAGCCCGATGGAAGATGGCATGCAGCACTTTCACGAGTGGTACAGGCGCCAGATGGGCCTTGCGGGCACGCTGCAGGGGCCGCAGGGCCACACAAGCCCGTGAGTCCGGCGGGCGGCCAGCCCCGCCCTGCAGGCAGCACCGCGGACAGCACGGCAGAGAGCACTTCGGCCAGCAGTACAGCCGGTAGTACAGCCCGCAGTACATCGGTGCAGCTGCGGGCATCGCCGCTTTTGTTGATGGCACTGGCGTCGCTGTTGTTTGCAGTGATGGGTGTGGGTGTGAAGTGGGCCTCAGCACAGTACAGCGCGGGCGAAATCGTCTTTTACAGGTCACTGGTGGGGCTGGCCGTGATGGCGCTGGTGATGCGCGCGCGACGCATCCGCTGGCGCACCCATGTGCCAGCCATGCACCTGTGGCGCAGTGCCAGCGGCACCACGGCCCTGTGTTTGTGGTTTGTTGCCATCGGTGGCCTGCCCCTGGCCACGGCAATGACCCTGAACGCCATGTCGTCGGTGTGGATCGCCCTCTTCCTGGTGGCCGGGGCGGTGCTGGCGGCCGGTCAGACAGGCACAGAACCGGTGGGCGCAACAGGCGGTTCATCAGGCGACAGCCCACCCGCCCACACCATGGACGGCCGTCTGATGGCCGCTGTGCTGACCGGCTTTGTGGGTGTGGCACTGGTGTTGCGCCCCACCCTGGCGCAAGAGCAGCTGTGGTTTGGCCTGGTGGGCCTGGCGTCGGGGGTGCTGGCAGCGGTGGCTTATGTGCAGGTCTCCGCGCTAGGCCGGGCTGGGGAACCGGGTGAACGTGTGGTGCTCTACTTCAGCTTCAGTGGTGTGCTGGCCGGTGCCGGGCTGGCGCTGTGGCAAGGTGGCCTGCACCATCACGACGCCCTGGGCCTGCTGGTGCTGCTGGGCATTGGTGTTCTGGCCACCTTGGCGCAGTGGATGATGACCCTGGCCTACGGCCACGGTGCCACGCTGGGCGTTGCCGCGCTGCAGTACCTGGGCATAGGCTTTTCCTTTGTGTTGGGCGTGTTCATATTTGGCGATCCGGTCACGGTGTCGGCCGTGACCGGCATGGCGCTGATCGTTGCCGCCGGCGTCACCGCCACCGCGCTGCAACCGCGCGGCCAGGTGCAGGAACCGGCTTGAAAGGTTTCCAGCGCTCAGGTGCCAAGGCACCGCCCAGCCCAGCGCGCCCCCACAGGCCCGGTGCCACACTGTGTCACCCCAATCCGCTGTCAGAGGAGCCCCATATGCATCACCACACTTTGATCAGCGCTGCCGAGTTGATGTCGCTGATGACAAAACCAGCGCAGAGCCCGCCGTCATTGCAGCCGTCATTGCCGCTGGTGATGCCGCTGGTACTGCTGGACTGTGGCTTTGACCTGGCAGACACCGGTGCTGGCGAACGTGCCTACCAGCAGGCTCACTTGCCGTTGGCCCACTACGCCCACCTGGACCGCGACCTGTCGGGCCCCAAAACGGGCCATAACGGGCGCCACCCCCTGCCCAGCCGCGAAGCGCTGGCGCTGACCTTGGCGCGCTGGGGCATCACACCTGACGTTCAAGTGGTGACCTACGACGACCAGGCCATGCCCTACGCCGCCCGTGCCTGGTGGCTGCTGCGCTGGATGGGCCATGACAAGTTGGCTGTGCTGGACGGCGGCAGGGCGGCTTGGCTTCGCGCGGGTGGCCCGTTGACGACCGAAGCAGCGCCCCTGTTAGGCGACGCAGCGCCTTACCCTGCAGCCGCCAAGCCTGCACTGCCCACCATCACAGCCACGCTGCTGCAAGCGCAGTTGGGCCAGCCTGAACTCTGCGTGCTTGACGCCCGCGTCGGCGAACGCTTTCGGGGCGAAGTTGAGCCGCTGGACCCAGTAGCGGGCCATATCCCGGGCGCCTTGCAGCGGTTTTTCAAGGACAACTTGGCGGCCGATGGCTGCTACAAACCTGTGGCCCTGTTGCGCGAGGAGTTTGCAGCCTTGCTCGGCGCACCGGCGCCGTCTGCAACAGAAATGCCGCAAGTGGTGCACCAGTGCGGGTCGGGCGTCACCGCCTGCCACAACCTGCTGGCCATGGCCCATGCCGGCTGGGGCTACACCACGCTGTATGCCGGTTCATGGAGCGAATGGTGCAGCGACCCCTTACGCCCCATGGTCAAAGGAACCGCGGTGGCCCCCTGACAGGGCCATCATGAAGTTTGACGAGTGGGTCGGTGCAACACCGTTGATCGGCGTCAACCCTGCCAAAGCGCTGACATTAAACACTGCAAACTCGCAAACCCGGCCCGGCCGGTTCAGTCCACCACTTCAGTCCACCACTTCAGTCCACCTCTTCAGTCCACCTATCCAGGAGCCCGCACATGTACCAACGCATCCTCGTGCCCACCGACGGTTCCGCCATCACTGAAAAAGCGGTTACGTCGGCCCTTGCGCTGGCCAAATTGGCTGGCGCACAACTGCAGGTGCTGGCTGTCAAAGAGCCTTTCCCCTACAGCGCGCTGTCAGAAACCCAGCCGATAGCGCCGCAGGAGTTTTTCGACGCCCAGGAACGTATCGCCAGAGCCCGTGTTCAGAAGGTGGCAGATGCCGCTGCCGCGGCCGGTGTGCCTTGCCAGGCTTTCACGGTGGAGGCTTCACATCCCTGGGAAGCCATCGTCGAGCAGGCCAAAGCAGGCGCTTGTGATGTCATCGTGATGGCTTCGCACGGCCGGCGCGGTGTCAGTGCCCTGCTGCTGGGCAGCGAAACGCAAAAAGTGCTGACCCACGGCACCCTGCCCGTGCTGGTGGTGCGTTGACGCGCTGAGGCCGTCCTCAGGCCAAGCCTGAGGACTTGAACCAGGCCAGGGCACGCTGCCAGCCATCATCGGCAGCGGCCTTGCGGAAGCTGGGCCGGTAGTCGGCGTGAAAGGCGTGTGGTGCGTCGGGGTAGACCACAAACTCACTCTTTTTCGCAGCAGCACTGCCAGCAGCCAGCGCCACTTTCATCTGCTCCACCGTATCCAGTGGGATGCCGGTGTCTTTTTCCCCGTAAAGGCCCAATACCGGGGCCTTTAAGGCGGCCGCCACGTCCACCGGATGTTTGGGTGTGAGCGGCGAGGTGGCGCCCGCGAGCCGCCCGTACCAGGCCACACCCGCCTTCACGGCGCTTTGGTGTGCGCTGTACAGCCAGGTGATGCGCCCACCCCAGCAAAACCCCGTTACGCCCACACGCGACGCGTCAGCACCCTGCCCTTGCGCCCACGCCAAGCAGGCGTCCATGTCGGCCATCACCTGCCCATCCGGAACTTTGGCGATGACTTCGGCAATCAGCTTGCCGATTTCGCCATAGCTGCTGGCATCACCTTGGCGCACAAACAGTTCGGGTGCAATGGCGAAGTAACCCGCCTTGGCAAAACGGCGTGCCACATCGGCGATGTACTCGTGCACGCCAAAAATTTCGCTAACCACCAGAACCACTGGCGCATGGGGGCGCCCCGCTGGCGCGGCGCGGTAGGCAGGCATCTTGAAGTCACCCACGGGGATGGTCACCTCGCCCACCACCAGGCCTTGTGCGTCGGTCTTCACCACCGTCTGCGCCATCACGGGCAAAGCAGCCGCCGCAAACCCTGAACCGACGGCGGTACGTACAAAAGCGCGGCGATCAAAGTCGTTGCGGGCAGGTACCAGGGTGTCGAAATCAGCAGTGGGCATAGAGGGTCCTTGACGGGTTTGATGCTTGAACGGCGGCAGATTGTAGGAAAGCACCAAAGGTACGATCAGTCCATGGACAAAAGCGCCAATACCGGCGGCCCGATGGCCGCCATCGACATGGGCTCCAACAGCTTCAGGTTGGAAATAGGGCAGATACACCAAGGACAGTACCGCCGCACCGACTACATCAAGGAAACCGTGCGCCTGGGCGCCGGGCTTGACGCCCACGGCCAGCTGACCGAAGAGGCCATGCACAGGGGCATGGACTGCCTGCGCCGTTTTGCAGCCCATTTGAACGGCCTGCAGACCTGCCTGGTGCGTGCCGTGGCCACACAAACCCTGCGCGAAGCGCGCAACCGCAACGCCTTTTTATTGCGTGGGCAAGAAGCGCTGGGCCACCCGATTGAAGTGATTTCTGGCCGCGAAGAAGCGCGCTTGATCTATGCCGGCGTTGAGCACCTGCAGCCCGACCGACACACACCCAGCCAGACCCGGTTGGTGGTGGATATCGGCGGCCGTTCAACCGAGATGATTCTGGGGCGGGGCAAAAAGGCCCTGGTGGCCGAATCATTCGCTGTCGGTTGTGTCAGCTTGTCGCTGCGCTTCTTTCCGGGTGGGCAGATCACACGCCAGGGCTTTCGTGCTGCGCAGGTGGCAGCGGGCGCTGAACTGGAAGAGGCCTTGCAGGTGTTTGCGCCCGACCGCTGGCAGCAGGCGCTGGGTTCGTCGGGCACAGCGGGCGCCGTGTCGCAATTGCTGCAGGCCAATGGCATCACCGACGGACGCATCACCCCCGAGGGGCTGCGCTGGTGCATCAGGCGCTGCATCGACAGCGGTCACATCGACGCCCTGAAAATGGCGGGCCTGAAGGCCGACCGGCGTGCGGTGTTGCCGGGCGGTCTGGCCATTTTGTACACGCTGGCCGCGCACTTTGGCATCGACAGTTTGCAACCGGCCAAGGGCGCACTGCGCCAAGGTGTCATCGTCGATCTGCACCGGCGCTTGCTGGCCACACAAAACCATCGCGGCAGCGACGTGCGTGATGCCTCAGTGGCTGACCTGCAAAAGCGCTTTGCCGTCGACACCACGCAGGCGCAACGCGTCACGCGCCTGGCCTTTTCACTGTTCAGTGCAGCCCTGCCGCAAGCGGACAGCCAGGCCCGCAGTGAGCTGCGTTGGGCCTGTGCGCTGCACGAAGCGGGTTTGATGGTGTCGCACCACGACCACCACCGCCACAGTGCCTACCTGACAGCCCATGCCGACCTGGCTGGTTTTTCGCAGAACCAGCAGCGGCGCGTGGCCGACCTGGTGCTGGCGCAACGGGGTGGCCTGCGCAAAGTGGAGGCGCAAATGGTCGACCCCACTTTTGCCTGGCAGGCGCTGGCGCTGCGTGTGGCCGTCATCAAATGCCATGCCCGGGGCGACATCAACACCCGAGCGCTTCGCTTGAGCGCCGATGGCCTGCAAGCGCGGCTGAACTACAGCCCGCGCTGGGGTGAACAAAACCCGCGCACGCTGTATCTGTTGGCCGAAGAAGCGGCAGCCTGGGGCCGCAATGGGCCTTTGCAGTTGCTGATTCAATAGACCGATTCAATAGACCGACTCAATAGACCGATGGACCAACCAATCAGCAGACCGGCCACCGCCCTGCGCGGGTGATGGTTGCGGTGAAGGCTCAGGCCGCCGGGCTGCGCACCATCAAGGCCTGCTGGGCGCTTGCACCATCGGTGGCCACACGCTGGTAGCCGCCGCTGCTGTCCATCAACCAGGCGTCGCGGCTGTCGTGCAGATAGGGCACCAGGCATTCGTCAATCACACGTTGGCGCTGCTCGCGGTTGCGCACCGGCCAGGCCAGTTCGATGCGGCCAAACATGTTTCGACTCATCCAGTCGGCGCTGCTCAGGTACAGCACTTCATCGTCGGGGCCGGGGCCCCAGCTGAAATACATGATGCGGGAGTGCTCCAGAAAGCGGCCCACCACCGAACGCACACGGATGTTGTCCGTCTGCCCCGCCACCCCAGGCGCCAGCATGCAGGCCCCACGCACCACCAGGTCGATGCGCGCACCGGCTTGGCTGGCGCGCACCAGGGCTTTGATCAAGGCCGGGTCGGTCAGCGCATTGATCTTGACCACGATGCGCGCCGGCCGTCCGGCCAGCGCAGCCGCAGCCACAGCATCGATGTGCTGCACCATCTTTTTATGCAGCACAAAAGGCGCGGTCAGCAACTGGTGGGCGGCGCGCGCACGCAACTGGCTGGCCAGCTGCAAAAACAAGGCATCGGCGTCAGCGGCCATCGTCGCGTCTGCCGTCAGCAGCCCCACATCGGTGTACAGGCGCGCCGTGCGCGGGTTGTAGTTGCCCGTGGACAGGTGCAAATAACGCTGCAGTGTGCTGCCTTCCCGGCTGGTTGTTGACGGTTTTCCGGACTGACTGGATGCAGGGTGCGCATTTTCGCGGCCGGCAGCCGCTGGCGCGCCTTCTCGCCGCGTCACCAGCAGCATCTTGGCGTGTGTCTTCAAACCCACCACACCGTACACCACCTGCGCGCCCACGGCTTCCAGGCGCTCGGCCCAGTTGATGTTGGCTTCTTCATCAAAGCGGGCCTTCAGTTCCACCACCACCAGCACCTCTTTGCCTCTGCGCACGGCCTCGATCAGCAAGTCCATCAGCACACTCTGCGCACCGGTGCGGTAGATGGTCTGCTTGATGGCCAACACCTGCGGGTCTTGCACGGCCTCGCGCAAAAACTGCACCACAGGCTCAAAGCTTTCAAAGGGGTGGTGCAGCAACACATCACCCTTGCGCAGCTGCTCAAAAACAGAGGTCTCGCGCGGCAACTGTTGCACCGGCCAACGTGGTTCAAAGTGCGGGAAATGCAGCGCCTGGCCGTCGGCGGCATCGATCAGTTGGTTCAGCCGCACCAGATTGACTGGGCCGTTGACTTTGTACAGGGCTACCTCGGGCAGGTCGAAGTGGCTGAGCAGAAAATCTGCCAAATCGGCCGGGCAGCTCTGCACCACTTCCAGCCGGATGGCGCGCCCAAAGTGGCGTGTACTCAAGCCGCGGCGCAGGGCTTGGCGCAGGTTGGTGATGTCGTCGGGGTCGACGTCCAGGTCCGAGTCGCGCGTCACGCGGAACTGCGAAAAGGATCGCACCGTGCGGCCTGGAAACAGTTCAGCCAGATGCGCACGTATCACGCTGGTCAGCAGCACAAACACCTGTTGCCCGCTGCCCAGCGCCGCCGGCAACTTGATCACCCGCGGCAGCGCACGGGGCACCTTGACGATGGCAATCGGGTTGTTGCGCCCAAATGCGTCGTGGCCATCCAGTCTAACGATGAAATTCAGCGACTTGTTGGCCACTTGCGGAAAGGGGTGGCTGGGGTCCAGGCTCAACGGCACCAGCAGAGGCTTCACTTGCTCGTCAAAAAACTGGCTCACCCAGCGGCGTTGGCGGGCGTTGCGCTGCGCATGGTTGAGCACCACGATGCCAGCAGCATTCAGCGCTGGCATCACAGCGTCATTGAACAGCGCGTACTGCTCATCGATCAATTCGTGGGCGGCTTGCGCCACCGCCGCCCAGTCTGCACGGGTGACGCCAGAACCCGCGCGGCTGCTGCTTTCGATGATGTCAGCCACCCGAACCTCAAAAAACTCATCAAGGTTGGACGACACAATCGTCACGTAACGCAGCCGCTCCAGCAGCGGAACGTCTGCACGCCGCGCTTGCGCCAGCACGCGGGCGTTGAAACTGAGAATGGCGCGTTCACGGTTCAGCAGCGGCAGCGTGACTGGCAAAGCGGCGGCTGCGTATTCCTGGCCCTGGTGCGGACCGGACAAGTCGTTCATACCTGAAGTCTAGATCTGCAGGGTGACAAATCCGTGACACGGGGCGTCACGGAGGGCACAGCCGGCAACGCTTCAAACCGCCAGCAAGTGCCGACGGTAGTGCACCAACTCGTCAATGGACTCGTGGATATCAGCCAGCGCCGTGTGCGCTTGCGCTTTTTTAAAGCCCGCCAGCACTTCGGGTTTCCAGCGCCGTGCCAGTTCCTTCAACGTGCTGACATCCAGATTCCGGTAGTGGAAAAAAGACTCCAGCTCGGGCATGTAGTTGGCCAGGAAACGGCGGTCCTGGCAGATGCTGTTGCCGCACATGGGGCTTTTGCCCTTGGGCACAAACTGACGCAAGAAGTTGATCACCTGCGCCTGCGCGTCGGCTTCGCTGGTGTTGGACAAACGCACACGCTCGGTCAGACCACTTTTTCCATGGGTGCCTTTGTTCCAGTTGTCCATGCCGTCCAGCACGGCGTCGCTCTGGTGCACGGCAAACACTGGGCCTTCCACCCGCAGCTGCAGTTGCGGGTCGGTGACCACCACCGCAATTTCGATGATGCGGTCCTTGTCCGGATAAAGGCCCGTCATCTCAAGGTCGATCCAGACCAGGTTGTCGTCACTGCTGTTCAGGCTGCCGGCCGGTGGGGTGTTCATGGGTGGGTGTCGCTGCAAGCTAAACCCAGGATTCTCGCCCAAGCCTACACTTGCGCCCCATGTCTGCTCAAGCCTTGACCCTGGCCTTTGCCGCCGCACTGGTGTTGTCGCTGTCCGTGAAGTTCTGGCTCGCGTCACGCCAGATGCGTTACGTGGCTGCAAACCGTTCGTCGGTGCCCGCCGCGTTTGCACACGCCGTCAGCCTGCCCGCGCACCAGAAAGCTGCCGACTACGCCTTGGCGCAGGGTCGACTGGGCCTGCTGAGCATGGCCTTTGGCGCCGCCGTGCTGCTGGGCTGGACCTTGCTGGGCGGCCTGGACGCGCTGAACACGTTGCTGCGCGAGCAGTTGCTGGCGGCCTGGGGCCCGATGGCCTACCAATTGGCGCTGCTGGTTGCTTTTGCCCTCATTGGCAGCCTGTTGGACCTGCCCTGGGACGCCTACAGCACCTTTCGCATCGAACAACAGTTCGGTTTCAACCGCATGACGTTGAAGATGTGGCTGCTGGACGGGGTCAAAGGCCTGGCCGTCAGTGCCCTGATCGGCTTGCCGCTGGCGGCCTTGATCTTGTGGATCATGGGCCACTCGGGGGGCCTGTGGTGGGGAGCTTGGTGGTTCTGGGCCTGGGTGGCCTGGGTCGCTTTCAATCTGCTGCTGCTGGTGATCTACCCCACCGTCATTGCACCGCTGTTCAACAAGTTTGAGCCCCTGCAGGATGAACAGCTGAAGGTGCGCGTGCAGGCCTTGATGCAGCGCTGCGGGTTTGCTGCCAAGGGTTTGTTTGTGATGGACGGCAGCAAAAGGTCGGCCCATGGCAACGCCTACTTCACGGGGCTGGGTGCCTCCAAGCGCGTGGTGTTTTTTGACACGCTGCTGCAGCGTCTGGACGCTGCTGAGGTGGAAGCCGTGCTGGCGCACGAATTGGGGCACTTCAAGCACAAACATGTGCTCAGGCGCATGGTGTCGATCTTTGGGCTGAGCCTGCTGGGGCTGGCCCTGCTGGGCTGGCTGGCGGGCCAGAGCGGGTTTTATGCCGGCCTGGGCGTGGCGCCCAACCTGGCTGCACCCAACGACGCAGTGGCCCTGCTGCTGTTCACACTGGCACTGCCACCTTTCATGTTTTTTGTGGCGCCGCTGATGGCACACTTTTCTCGGCGCGACGAGTTTCAGGCCGACGCTTATGCCTGCCAGCATGCCGATGGTGCAGCGCTGGCACAAGCGCTGCTGAAGTTGCACGAAGACAACGCGTCCACACTGACACCAGACCCTCTTTACGCTCGCTTTTACTACTCGCATCCGCCTGCAACTGAACGCCTGGCAGCGCTGCCCGCACCGCGGTCTGTGGCAGCACATGCACAAACCCAACCGCAGGCCACCTGATCCACCATGCATCCGCTTGCCCAGAAAAACTGCCAGCCCCTGGAGGGCCACCCAGCGCTGACCGCGCCTGAAGTGACGCAGCATTTGTCAGCAGCGCCCGGCTGGGTGTTGGCCGGTGACGCCATCGAGCGCAGTTTTGAATTTCCCGACTTCCACCGCACCATGGCTTTTGTGAATGCGGTGGCCTGGGTGGCGCATGTGCAAGACCACCACCCCAGCATGCAGGTGGCTTACAACCATTGCACCTTGCGTTTCAACACCCATTCGGTGGCGGGCATCTCCATCAACGACTTCATCTGCGCAGCGAAGGCCGACGCATTGCTCTGCAGCAGACCGCCTTGACGCACGCCGTCACGCTGGACCTGGGCCTG
>JANNMQ010000238.1:0-2413 GCA_031398045.1 Rubrivivax sp. | reverse complement strand
CCATCTCGGCCATGTTCAAGGCTTGCTGATGGTGCATCTTCATCATCATCGCGAAGTCTTTGTCGGTGTCGCCCGTCATCGTCATCTTCTGCATGCCGTCCATGCCCATCATCATGGACGCCTTCATGTCATGCGACCCGGTCATGCCCTTCTGCATCTGGCCGATGGGCATGCTGGCGGACGGAGCCATCGCAGGCGCAGTCTGGGCCTGCACGGATGCTGAGGCCAGCCAAACGGCGGCGATCGGCACGAGGCACAAGGCCTTGCCGGGATTGAAAGTCTTGAGGTTCATCGATACTCCTGGAGGTGAATTTGGGTCATCAATGGGCCCTGGCGCCGCAGGCGTCATGGCCGACACCCCAATCTAGGTCCGCGCGCTGCCGTCGGCCGTAGGACTGCGAAGCCGCCTGGCGTAGGAACGCACCGCATCACCAGCGGCACAGGTCAGACGGGCGCGTAGCCCGACTCGGTAACAAGAGATGGGCTACGCCTGCTACCCGAAGGGCATCGGATGGGCGCTTCTTGACATTCCCATGATGGAAAGATTGAAACTGGCCGCACATTCAATTTTCGGCCCGATGACAAAAGGCCGACCCGACGCTGAATCGAAGGCCGCACACCATGAACGCTGTCATTGCACCCATTCCCAAGCCAGGCGCCCTGCTCGATGACCAGTGTCGCGCTGCTCTCGCCGACCGTGTAGCCCGCCTTCTCGACGGCAGTCTGAAGGTCTGCAAGCCATACATTGGCATCAGCACGGATGCTCGCTGCCTCGGTCGCCAGGTTCACGCTGACCTCGGACACGCCAGGCAGCTTTTGCAGCGCGTGCTCGACGCGGGCTACGCACGACGCGCAGGTCATGCCCTCGATGGGCAGGCTCCAGTCGCGACGGCATGACTTGCGCTTCCTGCGTGTCACGCGTCGAGAAGGCCTTGCTGCGCGTGCCTGGAGTGGTGCGCGCGCACAAGCTGCGCGTCGTCGACGCATTGCAGGCCGACGGCAACGTCGTCGCGATGACCGGCGACGGCGTCAACGACGCGCCCGCGTTGAAGTCGGCCGACATCGGCGTTGCGATGGGGGTGACCGGGACCGAGGTGACGAAGGAAGCGGCCAAGATGTTCCTCGTCGACGACAACTTCGCGACGATCGTCGACGCTGTGCGCGAGGGTCGCAGCATCTTCGACAACATCCGCAAGTTCCTGCGCTACCTGCTGTCCGGGAACATGGGCGAGGTGCTGACGATCTTCCTGGGTGTCGTCGGAGCGGGGGTGATCGGTCTGACAGTGGCAGGGACGGGCACAGAGACGGGCGCCAGCGGCGTGGTGGTGCTGCCGTTGCTCGCCACGCAGATCCAGTGGATCAACCTGGTCACCGACTCCTGGCCGGCCCTGGCCATGGGCGTCGACCCAGCCACCGACGACGTGATGGCTCGCAAGCCGCGACGGTTGAGTGACCGGGTGATCGACCGCCGCATGTGGGCGGGGGTGATCCAGGTCGGACTGGTGGTGGCCATCGTCACGCTGCTGACAATCGACATCTACCTGCCGGGCGGGCTGTTCGAGGGCACGCCCGACCTTGCCACGGCGCGCACGGCGGGTTTCATGGTGCTTGTGTTCGCTGGCGCACAGACATCGGCAGCACTTCCGCTGTGATCTGGGTCGTTGACCAGAAAAGCCTGTCGCTCACCGGCACGATCAAACTGCCTGCCGGTGTTGGGCATCAGATGGCGTGATGCCCTGAGAGAGCACGCAGCCGGCGCAGCGGACATCCAGCCCCGGCTCCGCGCGCCGACCGACAAACCGCCCTATAGCCCGGCTGGGCGTCGTGATTAGCACTGACAATGGATTGATCACCGGACTCCGAGCGAGACCGAACCAGGCGGCGGTGATCATCAACGCGCTGCGTCCGCGCGGCAAGAATTGCGAGCGCACCAAACAGGGAACACATTGCCATGGACATCCTTGCACACAGCCTGTGGGCCGGCGCAGGAATCGCCGTCATCGGGCGGCGCATGCCCGTCACGCGGCGCACCGCGGCCATGACGGTCGGGCTTGCGGCGCTGCCCGATGTCTTTCAGATGTTGCCGGTCCTGGCCTGGTGGTGGTTCGCTGGCGGGACCTTCGCCGCGGTCCGGGCCTTCGCGATCGCGATGCCCGGGCAGGAGCCATTGCTGCCGCCGCTGGTGTTGGCGATTTCACACCACCTGCATTGCATGGCGCACAGCGCCGTGCTGGCAGGCCTGGTGACCTTGCTCGTCTGGCGTTTGCGACGGTCTCTGTGGATCCCGTTGCTCGGCTGGTGGTCGCACATCGTGATCGACGTCTTCACGCATTCGGCCGACTACTACGCATCACCAGTCCTCTATCCCTTTACCGAACGTGGCTTCGACGGCATCGCCTGGAACACGCCCTGG
>JANNMQ010001058.1:0-2359 GCA_031398045.1 Rubrivivax sp. | reverse complement strand
CACCACGTCAGCACTCACCTTCGCCGGCACCACGATCTCGAGCAGCTTCATGATGTTTGCCGGCGAGAAGAAGTGCAGGCCCAGCACGTCTTGCGGCCGCGAGATGCTGGCCGCGATGGCGTCGATGTCGAGGTACGAGGTGTTGGTGGCCAGCACCGCACCGGGCTTGCACACCCGGTCGAGTTCCGCGAAAACGGCCTTCTTGACCGTCATGTCCTCGAACACGGCCTCAACAACGAGGTCGGCCTGGCTCAATGCGTCGTAGGCGGTGGCGCCGGCAAAGCGCGCCATCACCGCCGCCTTGGCTTCGGCGCTGATGCGGCCCTTGGCGACCTGGCTGTCGTAGACCTTCTGGACATTCGCGCGGCCGCGGGCCAGGCTTGGTTCGTCGCGCTCAACCATGGTCACCGTCATGCCCGCGTCGAGCATCGCCACCGCAATGCCGGCGCCCATCGTGCCGCCGCCGACAACGCCGGCGCAGGACAGCGGCCGCGGCTGCGCGACCTGCGTCTCGGGCGCCTTGGCCACTTCGCGCTCGGCAAAAAACGCATGGATCAGGCCGGCGCGCTGCGGGCTGTCAATGCACTGCAGGAACAGCGTGCGCTCCAGGCGCAGACCTTCGTCGAACGGGCGCTCCAGCGCGGCCGTGACGGCTTCAACGATCTTGTGCGGCGAAAACAGGCCGCGGCTTTTGGCGGCCACCTCAGCGCGTGCAGCGTCGATCGCTGCGCGGCTGGCAACGCCATCAGCCAAACCCTGCGCATCGCGTGTGCGGCGCACCAGCGCGCCAGCGGCCAGCAGTTCCTGCGCATAGGCCAGACCTTCAGCGAGCGTGTCGCCGCTGCGGCCCAGGCGGTCCACCAGGCCGAGCGCCAGCGCTTCCTGGGCGCCGACGTGGCGGCCGCTCAGCATCAGTTCAAGCGCGGGGCCGGCGCCGATCAGGCGCGGCGCACGCTGAGTGCCACCGGCGCCGGGCATCAGGCCGAGCTGCACTTCGGGCAGGCCGAGCTTGGCGCCGTCCACAGCCAGCCGGTAATGCGCTGCCAGCGCCACCTCCAGGCCGCCGCCGAGCGCCGCGCCGTGCAACGCAGCGATCACCGGCTTGCTGCAGGCCTCGATGCGGTTGCACAGGTCGGGCAGCGCAGGCGGCTGCGGCGACTGACCAAATTCGCGGATGTCAGCGCCGGCGATGAAGTTGCGCCCTGCACCGACGATCAACACCGCAGCGACCGCGCTGTCCGCCTGCGCCGCGTCGATGGCCGACGCCAGAGCGCTGCGCACGTTCACGCCCAGCGCGTTGACGGGCGGGTTGTCGACGGTCACCAGCAGGATATTGCCGAGCAAGCGGGCAGTGACGGGATTCGAAGCGCTTTCCGTGGCCATGCAGTCTCCAGTGCTGTTGGTTTTGATGCTTCGCATTGTTCAGCGCACTGCATTTCTTGACAATTCTTAAACTGATTGACAGACTGTCAAATGTCATTTGACATATATCGAACCGCACCGTCGACTGACGTTTATGGATGTCAATGCACTGACCCTGCTGGTCGAGATCCTGGACGCCGGAAACCTGAGCGAGGCCGCCCGGCGGCTGAAGATGACGCGCGCCAACGTCAGCTACCACCTGAACCAGTTCGAACGCGAAATCGGTCAGCAACTGTTGCGGCGCACCACGCGGCGGGTCGAAGCCACCGAGATCGGGCTGCGCCTGTACGAGCACGGCCAGGCCATCCGCAACCAGGTGCTGGCGGCGCGGGAGTCAGTTGCCACACTCGGGCAGAGCCTGCAGGGCCGCGTTCGGCTCAGCGTGCCCAGCGGCTATGGGCAGCTCGTGATGTCGCAGTGGCTGCTGGACTTCAAGCGGCTGCACCCTGGCATCGTGCTCGACGTGGTGTTTGAAAACCGCGTGGAGGACCTGATACGCGATGAAGTGGACATTGCGGTGCGTGTCATGTCGGAGCCGCCGCAGAGCCTGGTGGCCCGCGACATGGGCCCGATGCACTACGTGGTCTGTGCTTCAAGGGCCTACGCCGAGGCCCACAGCATGCCCGCTGATCTGGACGCGTTGCGAACCGTGCCCTTGATCGCGTCTGCGGCTGTCAGCCCCCGTCTGCGCGTGACGGCCGACCAGGGTGGCGAGCAGTACGAGGTGATCGTGGAGCCCACGCTGATCTCCGAGAACTACCTGTTCCTGCGCCAGGCCGTGCTGGCCGGGCTGGGCATTGGCATGGTTCCCGACTACGTGGTGCAGCAGGACATCGAACGCGGCGATGTGGTGACCGCTCTGCATGCATGGCGGCTGAGCATCTTTGGGAACAGGATGTACATGCTGTACATGCCGAACCGTCATCACACACGGGCC
>JANNMQ010000157.1:0-1896 GCA_031398045.1 Rubrivivax sp. | reverse complement strand
GATCCACAGAGCAAGGACCTCGCAAGGTCTGTGGACCTGGCCGCGTCATCGAGGGATTCAACCGCGCCCGTCACAGCCCGCGAGGCAAGCGCTGCGTTGCCAGCGAAGGCGGGGACTGCGGCGCGCGCCCGCGAAAGCCTGCCTGCGCCACCTTTGCCCGTAGAACGAAAGACGGATGTGCGGGGAGAAGCTCCATCGGCCGACGCCGCACCCCTGGTGGCGTTGACGCGGTCGGCACAGCCGGCCACCGACAGCCCGTCCGCTGCGCCCGCCTTGCAGGCCGCTGCAAAGTTGCCAGCTGCTGAAGTTGAGTCCGCGGTAAACCGAGTCTCGCCCCGTGAAGTGCCCGCGCCCGCCGTTCGAAGCCCGCAGCTGATGAGGGACACCAAGGGCAGCAGCCTGCAGGACCCGCTGGCAGCACCGCTGGCGCAACTGTCTGCGGGTGCTGGCGACCACATGCAGGTGCAGGCCACGCGCGACCAACTGCTGCGGGTGCAGCGCGCGGCACAGGACCTGTGGCGCGTGGTGCCACCACTGCGGCCGGCTGCGGGCCACCCGGTGTTGGACGCTGACGGCCGTTTGCTGGGCCACCTGTTGCTGCAAGGCCATGATCTGCGCTGGCAAAACGCGCAGGGCAGCTGGCGTGCACGCTTGCCGGAAACAGCCGCGCCGCTGCTGCCCTGAAGGATGAGCGCCGCCCTCAGGCCGCCTGCTGCAACGGCGCCAGGAAGCGCTGCCGCGTGGTGGCAAAGGCGTTCATGTATTCAGGCCAGCCGGTGTCGCGGTAGGCACGTTTCAGTGCGTCGCTGATGAAGGCGTCTTGAGGGTGCTCACGAAAACGCGACACCGACCAGCCCATGCCAAAGGGGTCGTATGGCACGCTGCGCCATTGCGGCTGCGTGGCCAGCAACAGCGACACCGCACGTTCCTGCAAAAAAACCTTGCGCTGCACGCCGCCATCGGGGCCGGGGTAGTTGGTGGTGGCTGTCAGCGCCTGCTGCAGCGGTGTGGCCGGGCCTTCGCAGGCGGCGTACAAGGCTTCGTTCAGCTGCAGCCATGCGCGCCAGAACGCGGGCCGCGCAACAAAGTAATTGGAAAAACACACCTGGCGGGCGTCCATCACCATCTGGCGCAACGGCGCGCTGCGGCCGATGCTGTCCAGGAAATGGCTGTAGGCATCGATCAAACCTGGGTCGAAGGTTTCGCCCTGTTCAAACACATTCAGGAAAAACGCACCCATGTCGGGCTGCGGTGAAAACAGCAGCACGTCGGCCTGCGCGGCGTGCTGCACCACAAAGCTGCACACCTGTTCGTGGGTCAGCACGGTTTTGGCGCTGAACTTGGGTGAAAACCAGCCGTAGAAGGCGTTTTCGTCCCAGCTGCCTTGCACACCGTGTTGCAGCAGCGTGTGGCGCAGGGGGCCGTATTCAAACCAGTCGGGCCGCGGGTTGGCGCGGTTGTCCAGCAGCTGCCAGGGTGGCTGCACCTGTTGGTGCGTGGCCTCTGAATAGGCAATCAGGTGCAGATGCACGGCGGGGGTGCCTGCCATGGGGGTGGGCGCACACCTGCAAGGTGGCGCGGGTTGCCTGTAGGGGCCGTCAGTCTAGGGTGGGTGTGGCAGCGGCAAAACGTGGAACAGCGCTGTCATCGCGTGGCTGCGGCGGTTCATCGCGATGCGGGGGGCACAAAGCGGTGGAACATGTGGAATTGTTGGTCGGCCTGCCAGCCCTGCGCGGTGTACAGCGCCTGGCCGGCGCTGTTGTCGCGCGCCACGTTCAGCGTCACCCTTGCGGCGCCCAGGGCCCAGGCGTACTGTTCAACCGCGGCCAACAGTTGTGATGCCACCCCCTGGCGCCGCGCGCTGGCGTGCACAAACAAGTCGTTCAGTACAAACAC
>JANNMQ010000138.1:0-4043 GCA_031398045.1 Rubrivivax sp. | reverse complement strand
GCCCAGCCAGCCGGAGCCGGCTTGGATGCAGATGGTGCTGCCCGCAGCAGACACGCAGGGTGCCACGCTGCGCGTGCAGTTTGAAGGCCGTGCAGCGCTGGACTACGTGCCCAGCTACCGCGCCGACCAGCGTGAGCACGGCGCCTGGCGCATCACCTGGCTGTCGGTGGCGCCAGTCGACGAAGGAAGCCTGAGCTGACGTTGCGTCAAGAAAGATTTTGTGATGCCAGAGGCAACCGCGATGGGCTGGTTCTTTGTGCGCCTGTGCCGCAGACTGACGGCAGGGCATGGCCTTTGCATGGGCCTGCTTGCGGGTGACATGTCCACCCTGGCTGCGCCGACGCTGCCGCTGAAATCCCCATCCCGCCCCTGACTGCACCTCCATGGCCAAGCCCACCGTGCACCGCAACCCAGCAGGTCCCAAACCTGCGGCCCTGGCCGCAAGCCGTTGCCTCGGGCCGTTGAGCGGCGTGCGCGTGCTCGACCTCAGCGCCTACATCGCTGGTCCTTACGGTTGCACGCTGTTGGCCGACCAGGGTGCCGAGGTGCTGAAGATCGAGCCACCCGACGGTGACAACCTGCGCCAATACCCGTCCACCCTGCAGGCTGAAAGTCGCGCTTTCATCGGCGTGAACCGCAGCAAACGGGGCATCTGCATCGATCTGAAAAAAGCTGCCGGGCTGGCGCTGCTGTTCAAGCTGGTGCGCGGTGCCGACGTGCTGGTGCACAACTTCCGCCCTGGCGTGCCGCGCCGGTTGGGCATTGATTTCGACGCGCTGGCAGCTGTCAGCCCGCGCCTGATCTACTGCGCCGTGACCGGCTATGGAGAAAGCGGGCCGATGAAAGACAAAGCCGGCTACGACCAGGTGTTGCAGACCATGACCGGCATGTGCGCGCTGCAGGGCCGGCGCGGCGGCGCGCCGGAAATCATCTACGGCTCGGTGGTGGACTACTACGCCGCCGCGCTGGTGGCCAGCGGTGTGGCTTCGGCACTGTATGAACGTGAACGCAGCGGCCTGGGGCAGCGGGTGGGTGTGTCGTTGTTGCGCAGCGCGCTGACCATGCAGTCGGCGCGCCTGATCTGGGCTGAAGGGGAGCCGCTGGACATCGCGCGTGACATGCGGTCTGGCGGCGTCACTGGCATCCACCCGGCGCGCGAAGGGCATGTGTATATCTCTGCCAACACGCCGCATTTCTGGGCTGCGTTGTGCCGCAAAACCGGCCTGCACGACCTGCTGGCCGACCCACAGCTCGACACCGTGCGCAAGCGCGCCGAGCGCGCCACCGACATCGTGCCGCGCTTGCACACTGCATTGGCCGCACACACCGCGCTGGAATGGGAAAACATTTTCGGCGACGAAGTGCCCTGTGCCGCGGCGCGCAAGGTAGAGGACATGTTCGAACACCCGCAGGTGCTGGCCGAACAGATGATCGCGACCATCGAGCACCCGACGGTGGGCCGTTATCGGGGCGTCTGTCGGCCCATCGAGTTCAGCCGCACCCCCAGCCCCGAGCCTTTTGCCGCGCCGGTGATGGGCCAGCACTCGGCCGAAGTCGTGGCGGGCCTGGGGCTCAGCCACGAGCAGCAGCAGGAACTGGCCGCCTCGGCAGCGGTGCGCTGAGCACAGGCTCGCCTCATGCGGGCAGCCCGGTGGGTACCGGCCCAGCCCGCGGTTCAGGGTCGTGGCCACAATAGCGGCTGTGCCCGTGCCCTTACCCGCGACCAGAACCAGGACCATGCCGACAAGCGCCCGCCCCCAGGGCATCGATGACCGTGGCTTGGCGCGCCTCGATGAGCAGCTGCGAAGCGATCCGGCATCCGCCGCCACCGCGGTGATCGGCGAGCCGGTGCTGTACAAGGTCTCGGTGCGCAGCCTGTGCGAATTCACGGCCAAACAGGGCAGCTTGGACCGCCGCTTTACACCCTCGGCCACGGCGCTGGAAGGGCAGGTCAGCCAGGCCCTGGTGCAGGCCCGCCGCGGCCCCGGTTACGAAACCGAGGTGGTTCTAAGCGCCTGTTTTGAAGGCCTGTTGGTGCGTGGGCGCGCCGACGGTTTTGAGCCCGCACAGAACCGGCTGGAAGAGATCAAGACCCTGCGCGGCCATCCTGATGCGGTGCCCGAGAACCGGCGCTACCTGCACTGGGCCCAGCTGCAGACCTACGGCGCGCTGCTGTGCCAGGAACGTGGCCTGGCTGAGTTGCATCTGGCGCTGGTGTACGTGGATGCCGGCACGCAGCAAGAAACCGTGCTGCGGCAGCTGTGCTCGGCGGCCGAATTGCGGGCCGCTTTTGCCAGCCGCTGCGGGCAGTTCATGGTCTGGGCGCAGCAAGAAGCCGCGCACCGCACGGCGCGCGACGCCGCGCTGCTGCAGCTGCCGTTTCCGCCGGGCGCCTTTCGCCCCGGCCAGCGCGACCTGGCCGAAGCTGTGTACCGCAGCGCCGTCAATGGCCGCTGCCTGCTGGCCCAGGCGCCCACCGGCATCGGCAAAACGCTGGGCGTGTTGTTCCCCATGCTGCGCGCCATGCCCGGCCAAGGGCTGGACAAGATCGGCTACCTGACTTGCAAAGGCACAGGCAGGGTCACAGCCATGGACGCGCTGCAGCGGCTGCGCCAGCACACGCCCCAGCAAGCCTTGCGTGTGCTGGCCTTGGTGGCCAAGGACCAGGCCTGTGAACACCCCGGCAAGGCCTGTCACGGCGACGCCTGCCCGCTGGCGCTGGGCTTCTACGACCGCCTGGCCGCAGCACGCGCCCAGGCCGTGGCCGAGGGCTGGATGGACCCAGCAGCACAGCGCCGCATCGCTTTGCAGCATGGCATTTGTCCGTACTACCTGGGCCAGGAATTGCTGCGTTGGGCCGACGTGGTGGTTGCCGACGTGCACCACGCCTTCGACCCCAGTGGCCAGCTGCATGGCCTGGCGCAAGCGCTGGGCTGGCGCGTGGCGCTGCTGGTGGACGAGGCCCACAACCTGGTGGACCGCACGCGCCAGATGTACAGCGCCAGCCTGTCGCTGGATGCATTGCGTGCAGCCGCCGCAGCGGCGCCGGCGCATCTGCAGCCGCTGTTTACGCAGTTGCAACAGGCACTGGCGCGCGCCGCGGCTGAACAGCCGCATGACTACACCGCGTACGAAGTGCTGCCCGATGACCTGGCTGACGCGCTGCAAGACCTGGTGGGGGCGCTGGGCGAACATCTGCAAACGCAGCCACTGGCCACTGGCGCCTTGCTCAACGGCTACTTTGACGTGGTGCGCATGCAAAAGGCCGTGGACCGCCTGGGGCCCCACACGCTGGTGGACATCGAGCGCAGCGAATGCGTTGCCGGCCCGCTGCAAGCCCAGGAGGTCGGGCCTGAAAGCGGCGCGGGGCAGGCTGCGCTGTGGCAAGTCGAGGCTTCCTTGCAGGGCTGCAGCGCTGGCACGTTGGCCGAGGGCTTGGTGGATCACAGACAAGGCCTGTCCAGCCACATCAGCTGGCAGCAGGCCACGCTGAGCCTGCGCAACATCAACCCCGGTGTGTTTTTGCAATCACGCTTTGAGGCCTGCCACATGGCCGTGCTGTTTTCGGCCACGCTCTCGCCACAGGCCTACCAGCGCGACCTGCTGGGCCTGCCGGAAAACACCGGTTGGATCGACGTGCCGCCGGCCTTCGCGCCTGAAAACCTGCAGGTGCAGGTGGCGCGGCGTGTGTCCACCCGCTATCCGCACCGAGCGGCCAGTTTGACCACGGTGGTGGCACTGATGGCGCAGCAGTTCAACCACCACCCAGGCAACTACCTGGCCTTTTTCAGCAGCTTCCAATATCTGCAGCAGGCGGCTGATGCGCTGTCCCTGCAGCACCCCGATGTGCCGCAATGGCGCCAGGCGCGTGCCATGGACGACGCTGCCCGCCAGGCCTTCCTGGGCCGTTTTGTGCCCGAAGGGCAGGGTGTGGCTTTTGCCGTGCTGGGGGGTGCTTTTGCAGAAGGGGTGGACCTGCCCGGCAGCCGCTTGATTGGTGCTTTCATTGCCACGCTGGGCCTGCCGCCGGTGTCACCGCTGCA
>JANNMQ010000074.1:0-3036 GCA_031398045.1 Rubrivivax sp. | reverse complement strand
GGGCCGTTACCGCGTGCTGCTGCAACGCCCGTCTGCCGACCCGCAACGCCAGCGTGAATGGGACAGCGGCGACTTTCGGGTCGAAGAATTTCGAGTGCCACTGGTGGACGCACGTGTGGTGCCACCCAAGGACGCACCGGTGGCGCCGAAGCAGCTGGCGTTGGGTGTGCAGATGAGCTACCTGTCGGGTGGCGCGATGGCGCAGGCACCGCTGCGCGGCACCGCCTTGCTGCGCCCGCGTGCGCCGCGTTTTGCGGGTTATGACGACTACAGCTTCGAGCCCCCGCGCGATGGTGGGCCCGACGCGCAGGAACAGCCCGAGGCAGACAGCGACTCGGTCACGTCACGCCCGGGCCAACTGGTGGCCGACAAACAGGCGCTCAGCACCGACAGCGTGGGTGCCGCGCGCTGGCTGCTGGCGCAGCTGCCGGCCATTCAGCAGCCCAGTGAACTGCTGGCCGAAATCAGCTTCAACGACCCCAACGGCGAAGTGCAGACCGTGGGCACCACCGTGCCGCTGTGGCCCAGCGCCGTGGTGGTGGGCGTTAAGGCGGCGTCGTGGGCCAGTGCCCGGGGCCAGGCACGTTTCACCGTGCTGGCGCTTGACACCGCAGGCCGCGCCCTCAAAGGCCAAACGGTGGACGTGCGCGGCCGGCTGGCCACCACCATCAGCACGCGCAAGCGCATGGTGGGCGGCTTCTACGCCTACGACAACCGCACCGAACTGAAGGACCTGGGCGCACTGTGCAGCGGCAAAACCGATGACCGCGGCCAGCTGGCTTGCGACGCCAAACTGGACAGCGCCGGCCGCGTGGAGCTGATTGCGCAGGCCAAAGACAGCGCCGGCAATACCAGCCAGGCGGTGACCAGCGTGTGGGTGACGCAGCAGGGTGAGCTGTGGTTTGCGCAAGACAACGACGACCGCATCGACGTGCTGCCTGAAAAGAAGCGCTACGAACCCGGTGAAACCGCGCGGCTGCAAGTGCGCATGCCTTTTCGCGAGGCCACCGCGCTAATGGCGGTGGAACGTGAAGGTGTGATCAGCACACGCGTGGTGACGCTGCGCGGCAGCGACCCCACGGTGGACGTGCTGATCGAAAAGTCCTGGGGCCCCAACGTCTATGTCAGCGTGCTGGCGGTGCGCGGCCGCATCCGCCCTGTGCCCTGGCAGTCGTTTTTCAGCTGGGGCTGGAAAGAGCCCATTAACTGGGCGCGCAGTTTCTGGTTCGAGGGCCGGCAGTACCAGGCGCCGACGGCGATGGTGGACCTGTCCAAACCAGCCTTCAAATTGGGCGTGGCGGCATTGCAGGTGGGCCTGGCGGCGCATGAACTGCAAGTGAAAGTTGAAACCGATCGGGCGCAGTACGGCATCCGCCAGAAGGCCGTGGCGCGCATCAGCGTCACGCAGGGTGGCAAGCCCGCAGCAGGTGCCACCGTTGCCTTTGCCGCCGTCGACGAAGGGCTGTTGGCACTGCGCAGCAACACGTCTTGGGATCTGCTGAATGCGATGCTGCAAGAACGAGCCTGGGGCGTGGAAACCAGCACCGCGCAGGGCGAAATCATAGGTCGCCGCCATTACGGCCGCAAAGCCGTGGCGGCGGGCGGCGGTGGGGGGCGTGGTGGCACGCGCGAGCTGTTTGACACCTTGCTGCTGTGGAAAGACAACGTGGCACTGGACGCCAATGGCCAGGCCACGGTGGAAGTGCCGCTGAACGATGCACTCACCAGCTTCCGCTTGGTGGCGGTGGCCGATGGTGCGGTTAACGTGGCCGACAAGCAAGCACCGCACACCTTCGGCACCGGCAGCACCAGCATTCGCGTCACGCAAGACCTGCAGGTGCTGTCCGGCCTGCCGCCCCTGGTGCGCGAAGGTGACCAGCTGCAGGCCTTGCTGACACTGCGAAACACCACCACGCGGGCGATGAAGGTACGCGCCACGCTGGCGGGCACGGTGAACAGCGGCGGCGACGCGGTGACAGCGGCCAGCCCGGTCATCCAACGCAGTCCGCTGGCGCTGCCACCGCAAGACGTGGAGCTGCCCGCGGGCAGTGCCACAGAAGTGACTTGGCCGCTGACGGTGCCGGCGCAGGCTTTCAGCATCGCGTGGGAAGCGGCGGCACAGGAACTGGGCGGGCTGGGCGGGGCGGCATCGCCGCCAACCACGGCCAGCACGGCCGCCGCCAAGGCGGTTGCCCAAGACCGCCTGAAGGTGTTGCAGCTGGTCAAGCCCGCCGTGCCCGTGCGTGTGCTGCAAGCCACGCTGCAGCAGCTGGATGGCAGCTACAGGCTGGCTGTGGAAGCCCCCGCTGACGCGCTGCCATTGCAGGGCCCCAAAGCCGGTGGCCTGGCGATTGCCGTGCAGCCGCGCCTGAGCGGTGCCTTGCCGGGCCTGCGCCGCTATTTCGAGACCTACCCCTACACCTGCCTGGAGCAGCGCACCAGCAAAGCCCTGGGCCTGCAGGACCACACGCTGTGGGCCGCAGTGGTCAACAGCCTGCCCACCTACCTGGACACCGACGGGCTGGCCAGCTACTACCCGCCCCGCGCCGCAGAGGGCCCCGGCGGCAGCGACCGCCTAACGGCCTATGTGTTGGCAGCCGCCCACGAAGCCGGCGCCGACCTGCCCACCGCCGCGCGCGAAACCATGCTGCAAGGTCTGACGGCTTTTGTCGAAGGTCGCATCGAACGCCGCCTCTGGTCGCCCCGTGCCGACCTGGAGGTGCGCAAGCTCTCGGCCATCGAAGCACTGGCCCGCCACGGCCGTGCGCATCCGCGCATGCTGGGCAGCATCACCATCGCACCCAACCAGTGGCCCACCGCGGCGCTGCTGGACTGGCTGCAGATCTTGAAGCGTGTGCAAGCGGTGCCGCAGCGGGAACAGCGCCTGGCCGAAGCGCAGCAGATCCTGCGCGCCCGCCTGGCCTTTGCCGGCACCACATTGCGTTTCAGCACCGAGGCCGACGATTTCTGGTGGTGGCTGATGGACAGCCCCGACGCCAACGCTTCGCGCCTGGTGCTGGCCGTGCTGGACGACCC
>JANNMQ010000063.1:0-2039 GCA_031398045.1 Rubrivivax sp. | reverse complement strand
GTCTGCAAAGGCGCGTGAGTAGGCCGTGTTGCGGCTGTCCCGGGCGGCCATGAATGCGGCCTCGGATTCACTGTTGCTGTTCAGGCTGGGCAGCGTGTGCGCCGCCTTAACCGGTATGGGTGTGGGCGGCGGGGCCAACTTGGCGGGTCGCCGCGTGGCCACCCCCGAGGCGGCTGCACTGTTGAGTTCTGTCTCGGCGCCTGGATACAGCGCCGCGCCATGGCTGGCGCGCGGCTTGCGGCGCGCGTCCACCCAGGTCAGGTGCATGACCTCGGGCCTTTCGCGCATGAAGGCCTGTGCCTGGCCACCAAATTCGTCGACGTCGATGTCGCGCGCCACCAGTTCGCGCGCCATGCGGATCAGCGCTTCCTGGTTCT
Source organism: Rubrivivax sp. (assembly GCA_031398045.1). GTDB lineage: Bacteria > Pseudomonadota > Gammaproteobacteria > Burkholderiales > Burkholderiaceae_C > Rubrivivax. The sequence continues at coordinate 1,662 of JANNMQ010000063.1, read as the reverse complement.
GGATCAGGCGCAGACCCAGTTGTTGCTGTGTGATTTCGATGTCACGCTTGACCGACTCGGTCTCGCGCTCGGCCTCTTCGTTTCTCAGGTACCAAAAAGCCGACGTGATGGCAGCCAGGAACAGCAGCACCGACAACAAGGGCCCGAGGGTGGCAAAACGGTCTTGACGCGATGGCGACTGCCTGCGCCACCACTGCCCGAACAGGCGTTTGGCGTTGGCTGTTTCGGCCGGCGGGGCGTGCATCGGGGTCGGGGCGTCAGGCATTGCGTTTCATTATCCGGTGCTGCCACCAGGCCCGGCGCAGTCCAGCGAGGCCGGGTCTATGCTGACCGAAGACCCAGAAGATTTCGTCATATGAAATCAACATGCACTATTTGAAATTAGGAACGAGTGTGCGACACTCCCCAACGATCGCACAACAAACCCGCACACAGGAGACAAGCGATGTCTGCAAACACGACCGGCACACCCACGCCAACCCCCCAAGATACCGATGTACAGGAAACCCGTGAGTGGCTGGACGCACTGAGCGCTGTCATAGGCGAAGCAGGGGCTGACAGGGCCCACTTTCTGCTTGAACAGCTGATCGACCACGCGCGACAGAACAGCATTGACCAGCCGTTCTCGGCCACCACCGGCTATGTGAACACCATTGAGCCTGGGGAAGAAGCCCGCAGCCCAGGCAACCTGGAGCTTGAAGGCCGACTTCGCGCCTACATGCGCTGGAACGCCATGGCGCTGGTGGTGAAGGCCAACCGCCTGCACCCGGCAGACGGCGGCGATCTGGGTGGCCACATCAGCAGCTTTGCCAGCCTGGCGCACATGTTTGCCGCCGGCTTCAATCACTTTTGGCATGCCGAAAGTGAAGGCCATGGTGGCGACTTGCTTTATATCCAAGGCCATTGCAGCCCCGGCATCTACGCGCGCGCTTTCATGGAAGGCCGTTTGACCGAGGAACAGATGCTCAACTTCCGCCAGGAAGTCAACGGCAAGGGCTTGAGCAGCTACCCGCACCCCAAGTTGATGCCTGAGTTCTGGCAGTTCCCCACCGTCAGCATGGGGCTGGGGCCCCTGATGGCCATTTACCAGGCCCGCTTTCTGAAGTACCTGCACGCACGCGGCATCGCTGACACCAGCAACCGAAAAGTCTGGGTGTTCTGCGGCGACGGTGAAATGGACGAACCTGAAAGCCTGGGCGCGATTGGCCTGGCGGCGCGCGAAAAGCTGGACAACTTGGTGTTTGTTGTCAACTGCAACTTGCAGCGGCTGGACGGTCCGGTGCGCGGCAACGGCAAGATCATCCAGGAACTGGAAGGCGAGTTCCGTGGCGCCGGCTGGGACGTCATCAAGCTGATTTGGGGCAAAGAATGGGACGGCCTGCTGGCGCGCGACAAAGACGGCGCGCTGCGCAAGATCATGATGGACACACTGGACGGCGACTACCAAGCCTTCAAGGCCAACGACGGTGCATTTGTGCGCAAGAACTTCTTTGGCCGTTCACCCGAAACGCTGGAGATGGTGGCCAAGATGAGCGACGCCGACATCTGGAACCTGCGCCGTGGCGGACACGACGCGCAGAAGGTCTATGCGGCGTTCCACAAGGCCAACAGTTCCAAGGGCCATCCCACGGTGCTGCTGGTCAAGACCGTGAAGGGCTGGGG
>JANNMQ010000062.1:0-2793 GCA_031398045.1 Rubrivivax sp. | reverse complement strand
GCCGCGACTGTGCCGAGAGCTTGTAGGGGGCGCACCCCAAAACATGGGTTTTCCCTAGAGTGCGCGGTCTAGCCTGGCGCCACTGGAGCCGCCCGGATGAAAGAGAGGGCGCGCCCTCAGGCACGCCCTTTCCGGTCGGCAACGCGGTGGTTCGGCGGGCCCTGCCGGCCTTCCACGCGTTCAGCAGCGTGTCGTAGGCACTGGTCTCGCCCTTGGGCTTCTCGTTGGCCAGCTTCGCCCACGGCGCACCCTTGTCGCTGAGGTCCTTCGTCGCGTCCTAGCAAGCGCCCCGAAACCGCCCTCAGACAGCCGGCCGCTCTGAGTCTTGAACCCGACACTCGGGCCGGCTGCATGAAGGGCCGTTTATGGCCGGCAGTGTGAATAGGCCGGCACGCCAGGAAGCTGTCATTCGTGGTGAGGCCGCATCGAACAAGCGCTGCCAAGATCGCTCATGGCGCAACCGTGCCCATATCAAGCGCAGGCCAGTCGATATTGCTGCAGGCAACCAGCCGCCCCGAGTCGGCCGAGCTTGCTCTGCCAAGTGCCGGTCTGTCGCCCGCCACGGCAGCCTGTCGCAGGCCTCTTGAACAAGCTGGAGGGAACGCTAATCTACGTCTCTGGATGGCCAGATTGAAGGGAGAGGCATCATGAGTCTGAGCGAAGAACTGGGTCGACTGGGCGCGTTGCACGAGCGCGGTGTGCTCTCGAACGAGGAATTCGCACGTGCCAAGGCGCGCGTGCTCGGCAGTGCTCCAGATGTCACCGCGCCAGCCCTGCTGGCGATCAATGCGCTGCGCCGCAGCCGCGACGACCGCTGGCTGGGTGGCGTGTGCGGCGGCATCGCGCGCGTCACCGGTGTCGAGAGTTGGATCTGGCGCCTGTTGTTCGTGTTGCTGGCGTTGTGCGCCGGAACTGGTGTGTTGGTCTACCTGCTGATGTGGATTCTGATTCCGGCAGACCCGCCGATCCCGGGGCACGCGCCGGGCCATCCGCAGGCCGGGTAAGTCGCCTCCGCGGCGGCGGCGTCCGTGGCCGGCGTGTAGCCCGCCGTGATCCAGACTTCGAACAGGTGGCTGGCCGGTGGGTCGCGGAAAGTCAGGTTGGGTCGGCAGAGCAGCAATGTCAGGCGACGCTGTAGTCGGCGCCCCAGCGTCGCCAAGTTGCCCGGGTGGTGAGCCCGGGCGACTATGGACCGGGATGTCAATCAGATCTCGGTCTGTTCGGAGATCTCCAAGCCATCATCCACCTCGATACCGAGGTAGCGCACGGTGGATTCAAGTTTGGAATGGCCCAGTAGCAATTGCACGGCACGAAGGTTCTTCGTGCGGCGGTAGATCAGCGTCGCCTTGGTTCGCCGCATCGAGTGCGTGCCGTAATCTGCTGGATCAAGGCCCAGTTCCTCGACCCAGCCCTCGAGGATTCGGGCGTACTGGCGCGTGCCCAAGTGCGGGGAGTCGTGAAGGCGGCTCGGGAACAGAAAGTCATCGGACTTCAGCCCCGCGAGCTTGATCCACTTTTGCACGGCGTCACGCGTCGTTTGCGTGATCTCGAACTGGACCGGTCGCTGCGTCTTGTGCTGCATGACGACAGCCCGAGAGGCCAGCTGGTCGCCATGACTAACATCCCGGACTCTGAGGGCAACGAGGTCGCAGCCGCGAAGCTTGCTGTCGATTCCGAGGTTGAAGAGTGCGAGCTCCCGCACCCGGTCCTCCATCTGAAGACGAACTCGGAGTGCCCAAATGTCCTTGAGCTTGAACGGTGCCTTCTGGCCGACGATCTTGCCCTTGTTCCATGGCTCGCGATGAGTGGCGCTGACTACGGATCCCATGATGATCTCCCATCGAGTTGAGGGCCAGCCAAGATGCGCCGCGGCTGTAGTGAGGCGCTTGCCTTGGGTCAACTTCGCCGCCTGCCGGCGAGGAATGCCGAGGGTCAGCTTCCTGGTGTGCCGGCGGACTCACACTCCCGGCCATGACCCGCCCAACACGAAAGGCAGCTTCCTGGCAGCTCGTCTTGTCGACCTCGCGCCGCAAGCAACGGAAAAGTGGTCGCCAGAAGATGGCCACCCAGAGATGTGCACACACAGGTGGGTGGCACTCGGCGAGATCCCCACATTCCACCCGGTGTCCAGAACTCACGTTCGCCGCGATCGCAGCTTCCACGCAGCCATTGCACCGCCCGGCCTGTCTGCTGCCCGACCCGCGGCCGCCGGTTCGATCGCTGCGGGTGAACCGTGCTGGTTCTAGAAGGGGCACTTTGCCTGAGGGTCGGGCTGCGCCTTCCGGCCAGCAGATGCTCGGCCCGCACAATGCGACGGACCGAGCATGAGAAAGCCATCCAAATCTCCCGCAGTGCTGGGCAAGCTGGCCCCGCCACGCCTGGGCCGCGTGTTTGCCCGCGACCGCCTCTTTGCGCTGCTGGATGCGCTCTCAGACCACCCCGCCATCTGGCTGCACGGCGCACCGGGCGCCGGCAAGTCCACACTCGTCGCCACCTGGCTGCAGGCGCGCAAGAGCAAGGTGCTGTGGCTGCAGGTAGACGCCGGCGACGCCGACCCGGCCACGCTGGTGGAGTTTCTCGACGCGCTCTTCGCCGCTGCCGCCGGCACCACCATCGATTTGCCAGTGCTGCGCGCGGACGACCTTGCCGACCTGGGCGCCTGGCTGCGCCGCCGCGTCCGTCGCCTGCTGCAGCAGTTGCCGCCGCCGTGGGTGCTGGTGTTCGACAACCAGCAGGAGCTGCCGGCCGACTCACCGCTGCAGGCCGCGCTGGCGCAGGTCCTGAGTGAGCTGC
>JANNMQ010000058.1:0-5031 GCA_031398045.1 Rubrivivax sp. | reverse complement strand
GGCCCTCGTCAGCGCGGGCGCTGCCGGCGCCACCATCACCATCGATGCCCCGGTCCACAGCGCCGCTTTAGCAGCCGAGGCCGGTTACCGCATCACCGTGCCCATGTCGGCGGGATTCAGTTGCAACTGGGCACTTTCGATGCCGCCTTGCACCAGCACGGCGATGCGGTAACCGGCCTCGGCTGCAAAAGCGGCGCTGTGGACCGGGGCATCGATGGTGATGGTGGCGCCGGCAGCGCCCGCGCTGACGAGGGCCATCGAGCCTGTCGCTGAAGGCGCAGCCAGCGGGGGCAGGGTGGTAAAGGTGTCGCCAGGGTTGGCTGCCGCGCCACCTGCACGGTGTGCTGGCGGGTTCACAGCAGCTGCACTGTCGCTGCGCGTCGCCGCCACAGCCTGTGTGTTGCTGCTGATGCGGTCGGTGCTTGCTGCTGCGGCCCGTTCGGCCAGCCGCTCTGCGGCCGCGCGTGCGGCACCGCTGCCGCCGCGGTGGTTGTGGCCCGACGTTGAATCCGAAGCAGCGCTGTCGTGGCCGTTGTTGCCAAGGGGTGCCACTGCGGCGCCGCCAGTGGCTTCGGTGGATGAGGCCGCTGCCGTGCCCGTGCTGGGGTTGGCGTTGGAGGTGCCACTGGCAACGGTAGCGCCAAGCGTCTGTGGTGCAGCCAAGTTGTAGCCCGTTGAACCCGCCGCGTCGAGGGTCTGGCGCTGTGCCGCGCTGCCGGCTGTTGCGGCTGTTGCGGCTGCTGCAGCTTCTGCGGCTTCTGCACCGTCAAGCCCACGTTTGCTTGTTCCGCCATGGCTTGCTGGCCCCCCCTGCTGCACCGCAGGCGGGTTGGCATCGGTGTTGGGCACGACGGGCTGCGGCAACGGCGTGGCGCTGCCCGGGTCGGTGTCGAGCTGCTTCGATGCAGAGGATCTGGCGTGCTGCGCAGCGCCTGCTGCGCCGGCCAGCGCCGCATCAGGGGCACCGCCCGCGGCGGCCATGGCCGCACGCGGTTGAGCCCCGGCACGCGCCATCAGCAGCTTGCTGGACGCCGGTGCGTGGTGCCCGCTTGGCGGACTGCTCGCCGGTGCCTGATGGGCCAGGGCAGCCGGGGCTGTGTCCATGCCTGTCGGTTGGGAGGGCAACGTCGATGTGTGCGTGCCGGCGCCCGCGGGCTGGGCGGTGGGTGCGGGCGGACCGGCCGCATCACCTGTGACAGCCCTTGCTTCAGCTGCAACTTCGGCGGCAACTTCGGCGGCAACTTCATCTGCAACTTTGGCTGCAGCTTCGGCGCCCACGTCAGCCGCTGCATGTGCAGCCCTTGGGGGCGGCGCTGAACCGGCAGGGGCCCGCCGCGCCGCAGCCTGTTTCATGGCGTGCGCAAAACCATCTGCGGCAGCGCTCGTGCGTTCGCGTTCTGTGCGGTTGCCCGCTTCCTGCGCAGGCGGATTGCGCTGCGTGGCGGGCTGGGCGGTGGATGCAGGTGCCGGCGCCAGGCTGGCATGCAGGGCTGATGAAGTGGTGGGGTTGATCATGGCGGGGCTGCAGGTTTTTGCGGGTGGGGCGGCCGGCGGGCCGCAGTGTTGTTGGGCTCGGTGGTGGTTGTCCGCGGCGTTGCACGGGTGGGCCCGGGCGGCTGTTGGGCCTTCGTTTCGTTGCACGGCGGGTGGTCCGCCGGGTGCGCCGTGTCTACCGTTTCCGCGGTGGCTGCAGCTTGGGCGCGGTGGAGGTGCAGTCTTTGCTGTGTCGCGTCGTCGCTGCGGCGCTGGTCTTGGCGGTCCAGCTGGCGCAGGTCTTCCTGGTGGCGCCGCTGTTTCAGTTTCTGCACCTGCGTCACCCGCATCTCAAGCGCCAACAGGTCGGCCTGCAGGGCCTGGGCCTGCAGCTGTGCGTGGTCCAGCTGTGTCTGCTGCAGGGCCACAGCTTGTTGCAGCCGCTGCATAAAGCTGCGGTGGACCAAGAGGCTGTCGATGGTGGTGCTGCGGCCGTCGCGCGTGGGGTCGCGTGCGGCAGTTTCCTGGCTGTAGCCCAGCAGCTGTTGGGCCTGCTGCTGCAGCGCCCGCACGCGGGCCTGGCCCTGTTGCCATTCGGCCTGCGCCTGGTCACGCGCCTGTTCGGCGCGTTGCAACAGGATGTCCAGCGCGCGGGTCATGGGCGGTGCGTCACAGCTTGGCCAGCTGCGTCAGCTGTTGGCGAGAGTCGGCCAGGCTGGCCGCTTCGTGCATGTCTTGTTGCAGCAGCGCCATCATTTGGGCTTGCAGCTGCACCGCCGTATCCAGGTCGGCGTCGTTGCCGGCCTGGTAGGCACCCAGCTGCAGCAGGTCGCGCGCCTTGCTCAGTTTGGCCAGCAGGTGGCGCAGCCGGCGTGCGGCCTGCACGTGGTCGCGGTCGGCCACGGCGGTCATCACGCGCGATATCGAACGTTCCACATCAATGGCCGGGTAGTGCCCACTTTCTGCCAGCTCGCGGCTCAGCACCACATGGCCGTCAAGAATGCCGCGCGCGGCGTCGGCAATGGGGTCTTGCTGGTCGTCGCCTTCGCTCAGCACGGTGTAGATGGCGGTGATGCTGCCCTGGCCAGCGCGGCCGTTGCCGCTGCGTTCCACCAGCTGACTTAACTTGGCAAAACAGCTCGGCGGGTAGCCTTTGGTGGCCGGTGGCTCGCCAATCGCAAGTGCTATTTCGCGCTGCGCCATCGCAAAACGCGTCAAGCTGTCCATCAGCAGCAGCACGTGCTGGCCTTGGTCGCGAAAGTGCTCCGCCACCGCGGTGGCGTAGTTGGCGCCCTGCATGCGCACCAGCGGCGGGGCGTCGGCCGGTGCGGCCACCACCACGCTGCGGGCGCGGCCTTCGTCTTCAAGAATGTCTTCGATGAATTCCTTCACCTCGCGGCCGCGTTCGCCCACCAGACCCACGACGATGAGGTCGGCTTCGGTGTAACGCGCCATCATGCCCAGCAGCACGCTCTTGCCCACGCCCGTGCCGGCAAACAGGCCCAGGCGCTGGCCGCGGCCCACGGTGAGCATGGCGTTGATGGCGCGCACGCCGGTGTCGAGCGGCGTGCGCACGGGGTCGCGGTCCATCGCGTTGATGGGGCGGCGCACCATCGGCTCCAGCTGCACAGCAGTCAGCGGCCCCAGGCGGTCAAGCGGGCGGCCGTGCGGGTCAACAACGCGGCCGAGTAGCCCAGCCCCCATCGGCAGGTGCAGGCCGCGGTCTTCGGTGCGGCGCCAGGGCCGGCGTGTGTGGCCAAAACGCGGCGGCACATCGGGGGTCGGACGCGGGCGCACCACGGCGCCGCTGCTCAGGCCGTGCACGTCGCCGCTGGGCATCAGGTAGGCGCGGTCGCCGTTGAAGCCCACCACCTCGGCCAGCACGGGCGGTTGCGCTGCAGCGCCGGCCATGCCTGGTGAGGCTGGGCTGCTGGGGTGAGGTGTGTGGTCTTCCTGGCCGCTGCAGCCGTCGGCGGCCAGCGCGTGCACTTCGCACACCGCACCCACCGGCGCGCGCACGCCGGCAGCTTCCAGCACCAGGCCGGTGACGCGCAGCAGCCGGCCGTCGGTGTGCAGCGCGCGTGGCTGCGCTGCGCAGGCCTGCAGGTCTTGCAGGTAACGCTGCCAGCGCTGTGCACGTTGTTGCAGGCGCTGTTGCAAGTGCTGATGCACATGTTCTGGCAAGGCGTTGGCGCCCCGCGCGGGGTCGTGGCCCCAGGCATCGGTGTCGTCGTCGACCCGCTGCGGTTCCGCGCCTTCAAGCTCGGGCTGCATCTGCGGTCTCGGGTTGCATCGGTGGGCTTGCGCCGGCCGCAGCGCGGGCTTCGTCAAAAGGCATTGGCGGCACGCCCAAAGCGGCCACCGCTTCTGCCCAGCGTGTGCCCAGCCGGGCGTCCACAGTGCCCACGTCGCTGCTGATCAGCACGCCACCGCGGTGGATGGTGGAATCAGCACGCAGCCGGGCCCCGCGGGCTTTCAGCACCTCGTCAGCGCCCTGGCTGACCAGCGGCAGGTCTTGCGGGTGCACATGCACGGTGAGCTGGCGCGCGCTGTGCATCACGGTGTTGACGGCCTGGCGCGCCACGTCGGCCACCACGTCGGGCCGCTGTTGAATCTCGCCGCGCAACACCTGCTGCGCCAGCAGCAAGGCCGTGCGCGCCAGCGCCTGCGCCATGTCGCCATCCAGCGCCTGCAGTTGCTCGTCAAATGCCGTCAACAGGGCGCCAATCTGCGCCGTGTTTTGCTGTGCAAAACTTTGTTTGAAACTTTCCAGCGCCACCAGGCCGTCGCGGTAGCCGTCCTGGTAGCCGGCCTGGCGTGCCGCAGTGATGCGGGCTTGCCACTCGGCGGCGCTGGGGCCCGGTGGCGCGGCGCTGTTGTGGTTACCGCCCGGCCGGTGGTCAAACGGCGCTGCACCTGATGTACCTGCTGCACCTGCTGCGTCGGTGGCTGCCGCGCGCCGGTCGGTGGTGCCGCGTTCATCGAGACGGCGGTCTTCGCTGCGTCTTTCCACACCCGTGAAAGCACCCGGCTGCCAGGCTTTGAAGGCGCCCAGTTCTTCGCTGGGTATGAAGCGGCCGTAGTTTTGCCCGGACTTGCTGCCCGCCGGCGAAGCCACGTTGATGAAAGGCCCACCCTTGGCAGCGGGCCGGTGGTCCTTGGGGTCAGACGAACTGCTCATCGCCGCCTCCGGCCAGCACGATCTGGCCCTCGTCGGCCAGGCGGCGCACGATCTTCAGCATCTCTTTCTGCTCGGATTCGACTTCTGACAAACGCACCGGCCCGCGCGACTCCAGGTCTTCCTTCAAGGTCTCGGCGGCGCGGCTGGACATGTTGCGGAAGATCTTGTCGCGCAAGGCCGGCGTGGCGCCCTTCAAGGCCACCACCAGCGATTCGCTCTGCACTTCCTTCATCAGCGCCTGGATGCCCTTGTCGTCGATTTTCTCCACGTCGTCGAAGGTGAACATGTTGTCCATGATCTTCTGTGCCAGGTCGCTGTCGGCTTCGCGCACGAAGTCCAGCACCGAGGTCTCGACACTGGTGCCCATCATGTTCAGG
>JANNMQ010000003.1:0-4686 GCA_031398045.1 Rubrivivax sp. | reverse complement strand
ACGGCCAAATGCGTGGCCAGCGTGCTCTTGCCGCTTCCACCTTTGCGATTGACAACTGCGACGACGGGCATGACGGAGAGGTCGGATGGATTGGCAGCCTGTGCGGCCACAGGGCCACAACTTCCGAACAGGCCTCAATTGACGCACATTGCCGCGAAGCGGCCGTGACCGAATGTAAGGCTTGATACCGTGTTGCAACACCCCGGCAAGCCAGCCTTACCCATGAACGCGGGGGGTCGCTGGTGGTCCTTCTGTGACAGGCAGGCCATGGCTGCGCCGCCTGTTTCAGCGCAGCGGTTACCAGGCGTCGATGAACCGCTGCTCCGGCGGCTTTTTGTGCCGCCGAGGCCCGCCGTGAAGACCTGCCGCGGCCGCCAACCCCGACACCACCCAGTGCCGCGTCTGCGCGGGGTCGATCACAGCGTCGATTTCCAGCACCGACGCAATCGACAGCGCTTGCCCCTGTTCGTAGAGCTCGGCCACCTTGGCTTCAAACCAGGCCTGACGCTGGGCGGGGTGGGCCATGGCTTGCAGCTCTTTCTTGAAGCCCAGCTTCACATAACCTTCCAAGCCCATGCCACCAAATTCGCCCGTGGGCCAGGCCACGGTGAACAGGGTTTCATGAAAACCCCCTGCCGCCATGGCCTGCGCGCCCAGGCCGTAGCCTTTGCGCAGCACGACAGTGAAAAACGGCACCTGCAGGCTGGCCGCGGCCAGAAACAGGCGCGCGTTGTGGCGCACCAGTGCGGTGGTCTCCGCCTGCGGGCCCACCATGAAGCCGGGGGTGTCGCACAGCGAAACGATGGGCAGGCCATGTGCATTGCAAAGGCGCATGAAACGCGCCGCCTTGTCGCTGGCGGCGGCATCAATGGCACCACCCAGGTGGTGGGGGTTGTTGGCCATCAGGCCCAGCGGCTGGCCTTCGATGCGCACCAGCGCGGTGACGATGCCCAGACCAAATTCACGCCGCAGTTCCAGCACGCTGCCGGTGTCGGCCAGGGTGTGGATGAGCGCGCGCATGTCGTAGGCACGAAGGCGGTCCTCGGGAACCGCGTGTTGCAGCAGCTGCTGGTCGGCGCAGGCCCAAACGGCCAGCGGGCCCTGGAAATACGACAGGTATTGCTGGGCTGTGCGGGTGGCCTGCTGTTCGTCGTCCACCAACACGTCGACCACACCGCTGTGGGCGTGCATGGGCGCCGGGCCTACGGCTTCGGGCGCCACCACGCCCAGGCCGCCGCCTTCAATCATCGCCGGCCCGCCCATGCCAATGCTGGCGCTGCGCGTGGCGATGATGACGTCGCAGCAGCCCAGCAGCGCTGCGTTGCCGGCAAAACAGCGGCCGGCCACCACACCCACCAGCGGCACCAGGCCCGACAGGCGCGCAAACTGCGCAAAGGTGCTGCAGTCCAGGCCCGTCAGGCCCAGGTGGTCGGTGTCACCGGGGCGCCCGCCACCCCCTTCGGCATACAGCAGCAGCGGCAGGCGCTGCGCTTGCGCCAGCCGGAACAGGCGGTCCTGCTTTTTGTGGTTCATCGCGCCTTGGGTGCCGGCCAGCACCGTGTAGTCGTAGACCACGGCCATGCAGCGTGCGGGCTGCGGCCCCACCAGCGCCGCGTTGACGGTGCCGATGCCGGCCACCACGCCGTCGGCCGGGGTGTTGGTTATCAGGTCTTGCAGCGTGCGGCGGCGGCGCTGCGCGGCCACCGCCAACGCGCCGTATTCGATGAAGCTGCCTTCGTCAAACAGTTGTGCAAGGTTTTCGCGCGCCGTGCGCTGACCGCTGGCGTGACGGCGGGCCACTGCGTCGCTGCGTGCAGCGTCTTGGGTCAGTGCGTGGCGTGCCTGCATGGCGGCCAGGTCGCGGCGCACGGGCGGGCTGGCGGTGGCGGTGGCGGTGGCGGGCGGTGACGCGGTTTCGTCAGCGGTGGCCTGCAGCCAGGCCAGCAGCGCCCCGGCTGCCACCGTCTGGCCCACCGTGGCGCACACACTGTGCACCAGGCCGCCTTGTGGCGCCACCACGCCGTGTTGCATCTTCATGGCTTCCAGCACCGCCACTTCGGTGCCGGCTGCCACCACCTGCCCGGTTGTCAACGCCAGCAACACCACGGTGCCGTGCAGCGGCGCGCGCAGCGCCTGCAAGCCTGCGGGCACCGGCGCTGCTTCATCCAGCCCCGGGCTCATGACGCTGGCGGCGCTGGTGTGGGGTGCTGGGTTCAGGGTGGCCAGGTGCTGGTCGAGGAACTGCGTGTGCACCTGGTTGGCGGCCACATCAGGGTGGGCCAGCAGGGCAGCCAGCAAGCGCTGGTTGGTGGCCACGCCCACGATGGTGAACTCGGCCAGCGCGCGGGCAGCCAGCGCCACCACGTCGGCATAGTCGGGCCGCGGGCTGTGCACCACCAGCTTGGCCAGCAGGCTGTCAAAGGCGGTGCCCACGGTGCTGCCACTGCAAACGGCGCTGTCCACACGCACGCCGGGGCCGGTGGGTGGTTCAAACTGTTGCAGTTGACCCGCTTGCGGCAGTGCACGGCCCAGTGTGTCGAGTGTTTCGGCGTTCACACGCAGTTGCATCGCAAAGCCGCGCGGCTGGCCCCGTTGCGATGCCGCCAGTTGCAGGCTGTGCAAACTAGCACCTGTGGCCACCGCCAGTTGCGCCTGCACGAGGTCGATGCCCAGCACCATCTCGGTGACGGTGTGTTCCACCTGCAGGCGCGGGTTGGCTTCGATGAAGAAAAACGGGCAGGCACTGCCATCGGCGTTGCTGCTGTCGCCACGGTCATCGTGGGCCTGCAGGTCGACCAGAAACTCAAAAGTGCACAGGCTGTCCACCCGCGCCGCCTGTGCCAAGGCCAATGCGGCGGCCGTGATGCGCTGGCGCAGCATCACGCCCAGGCTGGGGCTGGGTGCCACTTCCAACAGTTTTTGGTGCTGGCGCTGGATGCTGCATTCGCGGTCGCCCAGCGTGCTGATGTCGCCGCTGTGGTCGCCAATCACCTGCACCTCGATGTGGCGCACAAGGCCCAGACGCTGTTCCACATACGACGCTGCCTGGCCAAAGGCGGCCTGGGCCTCGGCGGCGCAGCGGGTGTAGGCGGCTTCCAGCCCGGACGCGTGGTGCACGGCGCGCAGGCCGCGCCCGCCACCGCCGGCCACGGCTTTGATCATCAACGTCGAGCCCGGCGGCAGGGCTTCAAAGAAGGCTCGTGCCTGCTGCAGCGTAACGGGCCCGCTGCTGCCCGGCACCACCGGCACACCACAGCGCTGTGCCAAGGCACGTGCTGCGGTCTTGTCACCGAACAGCGCCAGCACTTCAGCCGCAGGGCCGACAAAAACCAGGCCGGCTGCCGCGCAGCGACGCGCCAGTGCCGGGCTTTCACTCAGAAAGCCGTAACCCGGGTGCAGGGCCGTGCAGCCGCTGGCCCGTGCCGCTTCGATGAGCTTGTCAACGTCGAAGTACGCGGTGGGGCCAGCCCCGGGCAAGTCCACCACTGCCTCGGCGCGGCTGCGGTGCAAGGCCAGCGCGTCGTCGCTGCTGGCCACGGCCACCGTGCCCCAGCCCAGCGCCTGCGCGGCACGAGCGATGCGGATGGCCACCTCACCGCGGTTGGCAATCAAGACCTTGGGGCGGGGTGTGGACTTCATGGTGGCAAACAGGGCTGGCGGTGCGGGTCTGTAGTGTCACCCGCCACCTGCTACCCGCCGCCCGCCACCCGCCACCCGCTTCAGGCGATGGCGTAGCGCACCTTGTAGGTACCGCCGTCGCCCGTCACGCTGACCAGCGACTGCTCACCGGCAGCGCCGCTCAGTTTCAGCGGCTTCACGCCGACGATGTCGTCCCGTGCGCCGGCGCTGCTCAGCAGGTGCAGGAAGATGGCGCCACGCATCGCGGCAGCCAGGTCGTTGCGCACCTTGTTGGTCACCGTGGTCGACCCGGTGGCGCGGAACTGGTTCAACGCGCTTTTCACCGCCTGTTCGATGGCGTCCACCTCGGCCGCGTTGATGTCCAGGCCCTCGTCTTCTTCGACCACACCGCACAGCACCACGGTTTTGTTAGGCACAAAGCCGAAGCCTTGCGACACCGTTTCGTTGACGGTCCAGATCTCGCCGGCGTCCACTTCGTTGTGCCAGTTGCCCTGGCGTGTGCGTTTCATCGATGTGGCGCCGGTGCCGATGTCACCGACGAAGGTCAGGAAGTAAGGGCTGTCGGCGCCGATTTCATCGGTCTCGACGGCACATTGAAAACGCTTGAGGATGAGCTTGCTCATGGTGAACTCCAAAAAGGTTGATGAGGGGTGATCTGTGGCGGCGGCGTCTGCTGCCCAACCACGTTGTGATGGTCTGGCCGCGCGGCCTACGGATGGCCTACAGACCAACCAACGCAGGCACCCCCTGATGGGTGATGATTCGGCTGCCACTGGTTGCCGCATGCCACCCACCCCATCCCCACCGCCGTTGACGGATGCTGGTGCGCCAGCGCATGTGCCAACCACCGCGCAGGCGGCCCGTGCGGCAGCGGCCTGGCAGCAAGGTGACGCCCAAGCACTGGCAGCGGTGTGCCTGCCGCTGTCCGCTGCCGAACTGCAGCGCAGCCCTGAGCTGGCGCGCTGGCGTGGTCTGCTGGGCCTGCTGCACGAAAGCGAAGAAGCGCTGGCTTGCCTGGCGCTGGCCCATCACGGCCACCTTGCAGCG
>JANNMQ010001075.1:0-2108 GCA_031398045.1 Rubrivivax sp. | reverse complement strand
GATCATCAGCCCCGGCAGCGCCGCAATGTAGGGTTGCGTGTAAATGGCCGTGCGCAGTGTGTTCAGCATCAAGCCCCATTCGGGTTCGGGCGGCTTCACACCCAGGCCCAGAAAGCTCAGGCCCGAGGCCAGGATCATGCTGACCGCAATCAGGCTGGTGGCGTAGACAAAGATGGGGCCCAGCACATTGCCCAGCACATGCACGCGCACGATGGTGAAAGCGCTGGCGCCGCTGGCGCGTGCAGCTTCCACAAAGTCGCGCGTGCGGATCTGCGTCGTCACGCTTTCGGCCACACGCGCCAGCGGCGGTATGAAGACGATGGTCAGCGAGATCAGCGAATTGGTGATGCCGGCGCCCAAGGCGCCACTGAGCGCAATGGCCAGCAGCACCGACGGAAAAGCGTAGAACACGTCGATGGTGCGCATGATCAGCGTGCTGGTGAGCCCACCCGCATAACCGGCAATGATGCCGATCACCGAGCCGATGACAAAAGCGCAGATCACCGGCGTGATGCCCATGAACAGGCTGAGGCGCGCACCCACCATCAAGCGGCTGAGCAGGTCGCGGCCCAGCTCGTCGGTGCCCAGCGGGTAACCCTCGGTGCCGATGGGTTTCAGCCGGCTGAGCATCGACGATGCATACGGGTCGGCCGGCGCCAGCAGGCCACCAAACAGCGCCAGCACCAACAGGCCGAAGATGACCACGGCAGCCGCCATGGCCGTCTTTTCGCGCGTCAAGCGCTGCAGCACGGTTTGCCAGTAGCCGGGCGAGCGCTCAAAAGCCACGGCCGGCACGTGGGCGGGATTGACGGTCACGTTCAACATGGTGGGCGCCGTTTCAGGACCGTGCAATGCGAGGGTCCAGCAACGTCTGGATCACGTCGACGACCAAATTGAGCAACACAAAAAACATCGCCAGCACAAGGATGGTGCCCTGCAGCAGCGGCAGGTCGCGCTGGAAGATGGCGCTGTTCAGCAAGAAGCCGGTACCGGGCCAGGCAAACACGGTTTCGATCAGGATGCTGCCGCCCAGCAGGTACCCCAGCTGCAGGCCCATCACGGCCAGCGCCGTGGGTGCGGCGTTTTTCACCACGTGTTTGAAAACCCCAAAGTCCGTCAGGCCCTTGGCGCGCAGGCCAACCACAAATTCCTGCGCCAGTATTTCAGCCACCAGCGCACGCACGGTGCGCGCGATGATGCCCATGGGGATGACACTCATCGTGACGGCGGGCAGCACCATGTGGCGGATGTATTCCCAGGTCCAGACCCAGTCGGCACTGCTGCCCGGCCCAGCACCGCTGGACGGTAGCCAGGGCAGCAAAACGGCAAACACGATGACCAGCACCATGCCCAGCCAGTAGTGCGGCACGCTGACCCCCAGCACCGCCGTGAAACTGGCCACCTTGTCGACCCAGCTGTTCTGGAAGTAGCCGGCGACAAAACCGAACAGGCAACCAAAGACAAAACCGATCAGGGTGGCCAGCACCGCCAACCGCAAGGTGTTGACCACCGCCGTCAGCACTTCTGAAGTGACTGCGCGGCCCGATGCGATGCTGGTGCCCAGGTCGCCTTGCAGGGCCCGCCAGACCCAGGCCATGAACTGCTCGGGCAGGCTGCGGTCAAAGCCGTACAGCGTGCGCAACTGGTTCTGCAGGTCGACACTGGCGTCGGGCGGCAGGATGCTGACCAGCGGGTCGCCCGGCGCCAGGTGCACCAGTGCAAAACACACCAGCGCCACACCCAGCATGATGGGCAGGGTGTAGAGCAGGCGGCGCAGCAGGTAGTTGAACATCGGTCGGCGGCTGCTTTACACCGTCAGGGCGTCAATTGATCGTCAGCAGACCGCCTGTCGACCGTCAATCTACCGTCATCGTGGCAATGTCGATGAACCAGCTCTTGGGCTGCACCACGTTTTTCACTTTCGCGTTCATCGCGCGCGGGCCCACGTCGTGGGCAATCCACACAAAGGGCGCCTCTTCAACGATGCGGGCGTGCAGCTTGGACAAAGCCACATCACGTGCCTTGTCGTCGAATGAACCGCGTGCGTCGGCGATCAGCTTGTCGAACTCGGCGTTGCCGAAATAGCCCCAGTTGTTGGACACCGGCGG
>JANNMQ010001032.1:0-1785 GCA_031398045.1 Rubrivivax sp. | reverse complement strand
TGCTGCACAAAACGCTGGTTGGAAAACCGCACCACCAGCGGGTCGTTCAGCCAGGCCACATGGTGTGCGGTGATGTCGGCGCTGGTCATCTGGCGCAGCGCCACCCGTTCACTTTCCCATAACGGCGGCAGCTGCTGCGGTGTCATGGCCAGGTATGGTGCGGGTCAGGCGGCCAGTGCGGCAGCCTTGCGCGGCGCCGGGGTTGACGTGGCGGCTGCCGCTGCGGACTGAACCGGAGCTTGGGCCAGGGTCCGCAAGGCAGGCAACTGCGCCCACACTTTGTTGAAAGCGGCGACGATCTGCAACACCTCTTGCGGACCGTGCGCAAACTGGCCCAGGGCCAGGCCAAAAAAACTGCGGCTGTGCAGGTCTTCGGCCACCGGGCACAGGCCGGGGCCGTAGGTGACAGCACTGTCGCCATGGGGGGTGCCTTTCCAGGGGAAACCGGCCGTGCCGTAGGCGATGCGGTGCCTGAACAGCGGCAGCAGGTGCAGGTTCTGGTAGCTGCCCACCAGGCCCGGCACACCTTCGGCACGCAGCGCCTGCAACAGGTGCTCCCGGCTGATGCCCAGCCGCAGCGTGTCGAGTTGCAAGCCGTAGATGTAGTAAACATGGGTGTTGCCCGACAGCACCGCCGGTGTTGTTAAACCAGGCAAACCGGCCAGCCCTGCATTCAGCGCTGCCGCGGCTTGCTGGCGCAGGGCCACACGCGCGGCCAGCTGCGGCAACTGCACGGCGGCAATCGCGGCTTCAATCTCACCGAGGCGAAAGTTGTGGCCCAGCAGGTTGGCCAGTTCAGCCGGATCGTCGCTGTGCACCACGGCTTCGGCGTGGTTGCGGATCAACGCCAGGCGGCGTGCGCTGCGGTCATCGTTGGTGACCAGCACACCACCCTCGCCGCAATGGATGTGCTTGTGATAGTTCAAGCTGTAGCCGCCGATGTCGCCCAGCGTGCCGGCCGCCATGCCACGGTGCCATGCGCCGGGGGCTTGTGCACAGTCGCTCAGCAGCTTCAGGCCGTGGTGGTCACAGATGTCGCGCAGCGCGGTCATGTCGGCACTTTGGCCAAAGATGTCCACCGCCACCACGGCCTTGGTGCGCGGCGTGATCAGTTTCAGCACACTGGCCGGGCTGATGTTGTAGGTAGCGCGGTCGATGTCGGCAAACACCGGCACACCCGCCCAATGCAGCACCGCGGTGGCGGTGGCCGCCATCGTCCAGGGTGTGGTGATGACCTCGTCACCCGGTTCGATGCCGATGGCACCCACGGCACACACCAGGCCGCTGGTCCAGGAATTAACGGCTACGGCATGCTTGACGCCAAAGTGGGCGGCACATTGCGCTTCAAAAGCACGCACACGCGGGCCGCCCATGAAGGCTTCACCGGGTGCGCCGATGTAGCCCGAGAGCACACCACCGCGGATGACGTCGGTGGCCGCGGCCACGTCGGCATCGCCCAGGATGCTGGGGTGGGGCGCGATGTGGTGCACAGCGGGTGGGCCACCCAGCAAGGCCAGTTTTTCGAGTGTGGTCATGAGGCTTCCTTGGAAGGCTGTGAAGCCGTTAAGCGGCCAGAGGGCTGCGGTAGGGCTGGGGTGTTGCAGGGGCAGCGTGCAGGTCGCTGCTGGCAGCACCGTGGGCGGCAGTGGCCACCGCGGCTTTGAAACCGGCTGCATCGGCCCAGGGCTTCCAAGGTTCACGCGGTGCGTTGGACTTGCGGCGTATCTGCTCACACAAACGCTGGGCGGCCAATGCCGTGTGGCCGGTGCTGGCCAGCGGTGCACC
>JANNMQ010001031.1:0-1695 GCA_031398045.1 Rubrivivax sp. | reverse complement strand
CCTGTTCGGCTGGGCCGTGTGTTTTCCGCTGGCCGGTGTGTGCACCTATGCCGCCTACCAGGTGCTGACGTCGCGCATGAGCAGCCTGGACAACCCCTACACCACACACTTCTGGACCGGCCTGATCGGCACGCTGCTGGTCACACCGCTGCTGTTGCTGGACGGCCCCGACGTGCTCGGCGCGGCGACGGCTGCCACCCCGAGCCAGTGGGGCGTGATGCTGCTGATCGCGGTGCTGGGCACTGCCGGCCATCTGCTGCTGATCCTGGCGCTCGGCATGGCACCGACCGCCACGTTGATGCCCTTCATCTACAGCCAGATTCCGCTGGCCGTGGGCTTGAGCTGGCTGGTCTTCCGCCAATGGCCCGACGCTTGGGCCTGGGCCGGCATGGCCGTGATCGCGGCCTGCGGCGCCACGGCGGCATGGCTCAACCTTCGCTCGCCGCGCGCGCTGCCGGTCGCTGCAATGGACTGATGACTGGTCGAGGCCGTGGACGCCGGGGCTATGGGCCACGATGCAAGGCCACGAACGCCACGCCGATCGCCAGCAACAGGCACAACGGCGAGTAGAGCCATGTGTCCAGCGTGGCGAAGCGGCTTGCGCGCACGCGCTTGAAGAAGCCCACGTACTTGAACTCTCCCACTGCTCGAGCCAGCAGGCCGACCGCCAACCCATAACACAGCCCGACCAGCACAAGCTTCGGCAAAGGCAAGGGCATGAGGCCAGCGGTGGCGGCGACGAGCACCGCGAAGCCCAGCAAGGCGATGCCGACCGCAACCGTGGCCCTTGTGGAAGGCACGAACAAGGGCTTGCCTGCGGCGCTGGGTACCGCGCCGGACGCGCCACGCGGTGACGCAAACACCAGGTAGAAGTGCCACAGCGCCAGCACCACGAACACGGCACACACCGTGAGTGCCAGCCCGAGTGCCAGATCAGGCCGCAGCATGGCCGGTGGCGCGCAACTCGCGATGCCGATCGAGCCAGAAGCCCCACAGCACCAGCAACCACTGCGCCTGGCCCACCCAGGCAATCGCCATGGCGCTGGGCGGCGGCTCGCCGAACAGGTTCGCGGCGTAGATCAGCAGCAGGAAGGCGATGAGGCCCCGGAAGCCCCAGCGCCCGGCCGCGTCCCGCGCCTGCGTGGTGCGCGCGTAGAGCCAGGCCCCGACGCAAAGAAGCGACAGTTCGACGAGCAGCGTGGCCGCCATCGAGTTCCACAACCCCAGGCCCACTCGCATGTCGCCAAACGGTGCCAGGGGCAGGTCAGGCCGGTGCACCAGCGCATCCAGCAGCCAGTGGCTGAGCACCAGCAGCGCAAGCACCAGCGCCTCGCGTTTCTGGCCGCGCAGCGCAAGAACCCCGCCGCCGACCAGGACCGCCCAGCCGGTGACGGCGAGCAGCGAGTGCGAGACCGGATAGTGCTGAAAATCCAGTGGCGTGACCACCGTGATGCCCGGTGCGATGGCCACACGCTCCACCCCCAGCAGCAACAAGGTCGGCCACAGCAGGTCGATGAACTGCGCGGCCAGAAACAAGCTGCCCAGGCTGGCCCGTGGCGCATAGCGCTTGGCTGCGAAGCCGACCCCGAAGTGGCCAATGAACATGTCACATCCGCGAGTTTGATCAAGGGCTCTGCGTGGCCCGGTTACTGCTGCGATCAACCGCGCAATCCGCTGGCCTCGCGCGCCAGCGCC
>JANNMQ010001004.1:0-3155 GCA_031398045.1 Rubrivivax sp. | reverse complement strand
ACGGCCACCGAGGCCTTTGGGGCCGTCCTCGATGAGTGCCTGGCGCACCTGATGCACAGCGCGATCGGCGTCATCGACAGCGATGCAGATCAACGCGCCGAACAGGTTCACCAGTTGCGGGTGAGCATCCGTCGGCTGCGCAGTGCACTGCGCAGTTTTCAGGGCTGGGTGCCGATGCCACCGGCCGAATTGGTTGCAGCGCTGCGCACCTTGTTTGCCGCGCTGGGCCTGTGCCGCGACAGGGATGTGCTGGAAAGCGGCGTGATGGCCGAACTTGCTGGCGCAGGCGCGCCGCCGCACGCGCCTGCCCACACGCAGACACCCGGCCCGGTCAGCCCTGACGCGGCCGAGCTGGTGCGGGCGCCTGACACACAGCGCGCGCTGCTGGCCTGGATGGCTTGGCGCGCGACGTTGGCCCCGCTTTCCGATGCGGCCACTGCGCGCCATGCCGTTGAAGTGCCCCAAGTGCAGCAAGCTGGCAGCCACGTGGTTGGTTTGGTCGAAAGCGAGTTGCAAGGCGCTGCCCGCGCGCCCGAAATCGAAGGACACGAAGGAAACAGGGGCGCCGCAGCGCCAGCGACCCGCAACAACCCCCGGACTTTCCACCGAAAAGTTTCGCGGCGCCTGCGCCGATGGCATGCAAACATCGTCGCCGACTGGAAGGGCTTCAACAACCTGGATGACAGCGGCCTTCACGCGCTGCGCAAGCGCATCAAGCGCCAGCGTTATGCGGTTGAGTTTTTTGCGGCCCTGCTGCGCCGGCGCCAGGTAGAACGTTATCTCGGCACATTGGCCGTGATCCAGGACCGCATGGGCGCGCTGAACGACCTCTACGTGGCCCGCGCCCGCTACCAGACGATGGACACACCCGACCCCGCGGCCTGGTTTGCGCTGGGCTGGTTGGCAGCACGCATCGCCGAACTGCGGGCGCTTGCCAAACCCGACTTGGCAAAACTCGCGAAGGCCGACCCGCCAGCACCGTAAGCGCAGATGCACGGCTTGTTGCACACACTCGCCACGTCAGCCCCAAATCCCCCACCACAGGAAAAAGTCATGGACCTTGAGAAGTCAGTTTCGCAAGTCTTCGAGGCCTACAAAAAGGCCGTTTCTGGCAAGGATGCCGACGCCCTGATCCGGCTCTACGACCCCAAAGTGCGGGTGTTTGATGCCTGGGGTGTCTGGTCTTATGAAGGGTTAGAGGCCTGGCAGCGTGCCGTGCATGCCTGGTTCACTTCACTGGGTGCCGAACGTGTGCTGGTGACTTTTGAAGACACCCAAGTGGTGGTGCACGGCGAGTTTGCCCTGGTGAGCACCATCGCCACCTATGCAGCCACCTCGGCACAAGGCGAGCCGATTCGTTCGATGCAGAACCGCCTGACCTGGGGCATGAGGCTCAAGGGCCACCAGCTCAGAATCGTGCACGAACACACGTCGGCGCCGATGGGCTTCGAGGATATGAAGGCGATACTTCAGCGAAGCGCTGTGTCTTGAACTGAC
Source organism: Rubrivivax sp. (assembly GCA_031398045.1). Taxonomy (GTDB): domain Bacteria; phylum Pseudomonadota; class Gammaproteobacteria; order Burkholderiales; family Burkholderiaceae_C; genus Rubrivivax. The sequence goes on along the minus strand of JANNMQ010001004.1, from coordinate 1,658 downwards.
GGCGGCGTCTGCTCGGCCCTCTTCGACGCAGGCTTCTTTCCGTAGGTCAGCCGCGCCCACAGTGTTTCCATGGGGCCCCGTTCGTGGTGCTGCAGCCACCAGTAACTCCACGGCACCTGCACACCGAAGAAGATGAACAGCGCCAGCACCAGGCCCCAAGCCGGCCCCACTTGCGCCCACAGACCCAAACCCCAGCCGTAGAACAGCGTGGTGCAGATGGCGGTCTGCATCAAGTAGTTGGTGAGCGGCATGCGGCCGGCCAGCTCGAAGGGTTTGAACCAGGTTCTCAGCGCGTCTTTCTGAAACAGCTGCACGATCAGCAAGACATAAAACACCATCAACATCGGCCTTGAGACGTTGTAACAAAGGCCGGCAAAGGTTTTGATCAACGACGGACCCGGTGCGCGGTTCATTTCCCAGATGATGGTGGCGGTGGCCGACAACACCAGGCCCGCCACCAGCATCACCCAGGTCAGCCGCTTGATGTGGGGCATCAGTTCGGGGATGCGCTGCGCCCACAGCCGGCGGCCGGCCAGCACGCCGATCAGCATGGTCAGCGTCATCGACACATACCAGCCGAACGTTCCCCACAGCGAGTAAAGGTCCAGGTAGTCATGCGCCATCAGGCGCAAGTTTTCGTGCACGGTGTCGAAATAGTTGCCGGCGCCGTAGGCGGCGTCGTTGGTGGCAGCAAAGGCTTTGCCGATGGCCACGCGGCTGGCGGTGAATGTTTTGCTCACGAAGGCCACGCGCAACAAGCTGGATAACAGCGGGTAAACGATGCAGCCCACCATCACCCACAGCAGCGTGCGGTCGCTGGCGCGGCGCAGGCCCAACATCAGCACCAGGCCCAGCACCGCATAGACGTGCAGCACATCGCCGGTCCAGAACACGCTGGCGTGCAGCAGGCCCAGCGCCAACAGCACCAACAATCGCTTCAGGTACAGGCGGTCCGCATGCAGCGGGTCGGTTTGCTGCATGCGCGTGTACTGGATGGTGAAGCCCAGGCCAAACAGCACCGAGAACAGGCTGTTGAACTTGCCTGAGAAGAGTGCGTTGCGCACCTGTTCAGCCAGCTGGTCAACAGCACCGGGCCAATAGTGCGAACCGTCGGATTCATGCCAGCCGCTGTAGCTGAAGCCCGGCATGTTCATGATCAAGATACCCATCAGCGCAAAGCCGCGCAACACGTCCAAAATAGGCAGACGCTCGGCTGTGGGCAAGGGCGCGGTGGGGCTGGACATGATGGATCTGGGCCGTTGTCAGCGGTGTTTTTGAAGCGCGGCATGCATCATGCTCGCCGCCCGCGCCGGTGGGCATCCCACACTTTGATGAAGCCGGCTGAACCGCCCGGCCCGGGTCAACGCCCTGCGGCCACCAACCCCAGCTGCCGCCAGGCCAGCTCTTTCATGATCTCGGTGGCGCCGCCGCCGATTTGCATCACCTTCACTTCGCGGTAGATGCGTTCGCTGGTTGTGCCGCGCAGGTAGCCCATGCCCCCCAGGATGTGCACCGCGTGGTCGGCGCAGGTTTGCATGGTGCTGGTGGCGTGGTTCTTCAACAGGCATAAATCGGCCACCGTCAACGGGTCTTGCGGCTGGGCTTCAAAGCGCGCGGCCACATCAAACAGCAAGGCGCGGCTGGCGATCAGCTGGGTG
>JANNMQ010001001.1:0-4658 GCA_031398045.1 Rubrivivax sp. | reverse complement strand
TCGAGCAGCGTGTCGTAGAAGCCGCGGATCATCATCGGGTCGCCTTCGAGCTTGCCGACCACCGTGCCGGCATGGATGTGGTCCACACCCGCCATGCGCATCCACTTGCAGATGACGCGGAAGTTCATGCCGTGATTTTTCTGCCGCGAATAGGTGCTGTTGCCCGCCCGGTGCAGGTGAAGGATCATGTCGTTTTTACGTGCCCACAGCGCCATGCTCTGAATGGCGGTGTAGCCAATCACCAGGTCGATCATGATGATCACGCTGCCCAGGCTCTTGGCAAATTCGGCGCGGGCGTACATCTCTTCCATCGTGCCAGCGGTCACGTTCAGGTAGTGGCCCTTGACCTCGCCGCTGGCGGCACTGGCCTTGTTGACGGCTTCCATGCAGTACAGAAAACGGTCACGCCAGTGCATGAAGGGCTGCGAGTTGATGTTTTCGTCATCCTTCATGAAGTCCAGGCCGCCCTTCAGCCCTTCGTAAACCACGCGGCCGTAGTTGCGGCCGCTCAAGCCCAGTTTGGGCTTGGTGGTGGCGCCCAGCAGCGGGCGGCCGAACTTGTCGAGCCGTTCGCGTTCGACGATGACGCCGGTGGCCGGGCCCTGGAAAGTTTTCAGGTAAGCCACGGGGATGCGCATGTCTTCCAAGCGCAGCGCCTTGACGGCCTTGAAGCCGAAAACGTTGCCGATGATCGACGCGGTCAGGTTGGCGATGGAGCCGCCTTCGAACAAGTCGATGTCGTAGGCGATGTAGGCAAAGTACTGGGCTTCGGTCTTGGTGCCAGGCCCGGTGTTGGGCACGGCATCCACACGATAGGCCTTGGCGCGGTAAAGCTCGCAGGCGGTCAGGCGGTCGGTCCAAACCACCGTCCAGGTCGCGGTGCTGGACTCGCCGGCCACGGCTGCGGCGCACTCTTCCGAGTCCACGCCCTCCTGCGGCGTGATGCGAAACAGGGCGATCAGATCAGTGTCCTTGGGCACATAGTCGGGCTGCCAATAACCCATTTGTTTGTACTTCAGCACGCCGGCGCTGTAGCGTTTTTTGGCATCGGTGATCTGGTCGGTGCTGGTCGCCAGGGTGGCTGCTGCGGGCTGGTTCACGGGGTCTCCTTGGCGCTCGCGCGGGGTGGGTTTTGATTTGGGAACTTGAGCATAGAAGTCGCTTCAATTAAATGACAGTCAGATATAGTTTGCTTTCAGTTAAGGTTTTACTGAATGAACGTCACCTTCCGTCAGCTGCGGGTTTTTGTCGAAGTGGCTCATCTGGGCAGCGTGACGCGCGCTGCCGAGTCGCTGCACCTGACGCCGCCTGCGGTGTCGATGCAGATCAAGGAGATCGAGTTGCAGGTCGGCCTGCCGCTGTTTGACCGCCACGGCCGCCAGATCAGCTTGTCCACGGCGGGTGAGTACTTTTTGGTGCACGCCCGGCGCCTGCTGTCCACCTTGCGCGACGCCGAAAACGCCATGGCTGGTTTCAAACGCCTGGACCATGGCCTGCTGACCGTGGGCATCGTCAGCACGGCGAAGTACTTTGTGCCGCGACTGCTGGCCGACTTCAAGAAAGAACACCCGCGCATTGATGTGCGCCTGGTGGTGGCCGGCAACCGCGAACAGCTGGTGGTGCGCATGCAGGCCGGTGAAGTAGATCTGTCGGTGATGGGCCGGCCACCCAAGGAATTGGCCACGCGCGCCGAGGCTTTTGCCGCCCACCCGATGGTGTTTGTGTGCCCGCCTGACCACCCGCTGCTGACGCGCGGACACCCACCGGTGGAGGCGCTGGCGCCCTACCCTTTCATCGTGCGTGAACAGGGTTCAGGTACCCGCACGGCGATGCAGAAGTTTTTCAGCGAGCGCCGTTTCGACCCGCAAATAACGATGGAAATGAGCAGCAATGAAACCATCAAGCAGGCGGTGATGGCGGGCATGGGCGTCAGCTTTCTGTCTCTGCACACCTTGGGCCTGGAACTGCGCTGCGGTTTGCTGAGCCTGCTGGACATAGAAGGCACGCCCGTGATGCGCAACTGGAACGTGGTGCACCTGCAAAGCAAAGTGTTGTCACCCGCGGCCGAGGCCTTTCGCTACTTCATCATCGAAGCCGGCGAAAAAATGCTGATCGCCCATGACACGCCGCTGCTGCAGCGCCCAATCGGTACGGCGGGCAATAGCCGCAGCGCTGTCCCTGACTGACAGCCCGCGGCGCGGGCCCGCTTGGTCTGCAGCCCACGGGCTGTCTTTACAGCTGTCTCTAAGACCGTGGGTGCACACCCAGCTGCGTCCAACCGTCAACGCGGTGCAAGCTGTCGGTAAACCTCTTGCGACACTTGCAGCAAAGCCTGCCGGTCCACTGCACCTGACAGGGCATAACCAAAACCCTGGTCAACCCAATAAAACACCTGCGTGGGGCCGACCTGGCCAAACTGAAAAGCCGTGCCAGGTTGCCCCGCGGCGGCAGGTACCTCGCGTGTGACGTACAGCGTCAGGCGCTGGCCTGCGCGGTCTTGGTACATGAACTGCGCCACGGCCGACGCTTCGCCAGGCAACAGGCGCCCGCCCACCAGCTGGTAGCCCAGCGGTGCCAAGGCCGGGGCTTTGATGATGGTGCCCATGCGCTTGGACAGCCACGTCACCAGCTGCTGCTCCTGGTCGGCGCCCACCTCCACCGGGCGGCGCACTTCGGGTGAATAAACAGCATGGGCTACGGCAGCACGCTGCGCAAAGCCCGCCAGCGGCGTCAACGCTGCGGGCGCTGCTGGGGCTGTTGGGGCTGCTGCACGGGTCGTTTGGTCTCCCACCCAGTCACGTGCGTACCAGCCACCTCCGGCGGCCAGCACCTCCAACACGCCGCAGGCTGCCGCCTGGCCCCAGCCCATCCAAGGTTTAGAACGGGTTTGGGCAGGTGCCAGAGCGCCCGCCAACGAGGGAGCGTTGATGCGCAGCAACCGCTGCGGCACGGGTTCAGACAGCACCGGGTTCAGCAGTGTTCGCAGGCCTTCGGCATCCAGCTGCCACTGGCGCACGCGGCCAGCATGCTGCGGGTGCTGCAGCAGATAGCTCTGCACCTCGACACGGCGTGCCGGCACCAGCTGCTGGTCCACATAGGCGTGCAGGTCAGCCTCGGTCACCGGGCTTCCAGCCGCAGGCAGTGCGTCGTTGAATGTTTCGTTGGCCATCAGGGGCTTACTTCACACGCTGCATACGTGGTGGCGCGGTGCGCCCTTCCATATCGGCACGCAGCCGGGCCCTGGCGCGTGACAAACGCGACATCACGGTGCCCACGGGCACCTGCAGCACCGCCGCGGTCTGCTCGTAGGTCAACCCCTCCACAGCCACCAGCAGCAGCACCTCGCGGTGGTCGGGTGGCAGCCGCTGCAGCATGCGGTCCAGATCGCGCAGGGCCAGGCCGTCGGTCTGCGTCGCGGCTTGAACTTGGTCGGGCAGCGCCTGGCCAGCGGCCTCTTCCAGCTGATGGCGGCGCCCGCGCAACTGGTCAACAAACAGGTTGTGCATGATGCTGAAGGCCCAGGGCCGCAGCTCGCCGCGCTGCGCCTGCCATTGCGACAACTTGGTCCAGGCGCGTTCCAGCGTGTCTTGCACCAGGTCGTCAGCCTGCTCGCGGTCATACAACAGGCCCCGCGCGTAGCGCCGCAGCTGTGGAATGCAGGCCACAAGCTCACGCATGCCGTCAGTGGCCATGGTGCTTCACTGCCGCGCTTGCTGCAGCCGCCCAGCAGGCCGCAGCATCGCCACCGCTTCATTGCCCGCCAAAGCCAACAGCACCAGCGCACCGCCCGCCAAAACCGCGGCTGAAGGCTGCTCGGAAGCACCCAGCCAGGCCCAGGCAACGCCGAGCAGCACTTCCAGCAGGCTGAGCAGCGAGATCTCGGGACCGGGCAGGACACGCGCAGCGGCCACAGCCATCAGGCAGGGAATGGCCAGTTGCACCACGCCCAGCAGGGCCAGCCAGCCGATGTCGGGTGCAGAGGCCGCCAAAGGCCAGGCCAGCGGCAGCGTCAGCGCGGCCGACAACAGTGCACCCACCAGCACCGCAGGCAGCATGTCAGAGCCGGCACCTTGTTGGCCCCGCAGGTGCTGCAGCAGCGTCCAGTTCACCGCCGCGGCCACAGGCACGGCCAGCGCCACCAGCGTGCCCAGCAAATGGCCGGGCCCGCCCATGCTGAACTCGTGCCCGTACATCCAGGCGATGCCCACGCCCGCCAGGGCAATGGCCGCCCAGGTGCGGACCGCCAGCCGGTGCCCCAGCACCAGGCGCGACAACAGCGCCGTCAAGAGGGGGCCGACCGCCATCGTCACCAGCACGTTGGCCACGGTGGTCAGCGTCAAGGCCACCATGAAGGCCGTGAACATCACGCACCAGCACAGGCCCGATACCCACAGCGCCCGCCCGCCGCCGATGAGTGCCCGCCACAGTTCACGCGGCCCGCGCAGGTACGACAACAAAACCACCAGCGCCAGCGCATTGAAGGCACTGCGCCAGAAGGTCATCTCGAAACTGCGCGCGGCCTCCAGCTGGCGCGTCACAACGCCGGCAATGCTCCACAGGGTGGCGGCCGTCACCATCATCCAGACGGCTTGGCGGTGGGTCATCAGATGCGGCCCGTTGCTTGGCAAAGCAGCCAGGACTGCGTGCCGGTGGTTAAC
>JANNMQ010000981.1:0-6224 GCA_031398045.1 Rubrivivax sp. | reverse complement strand
GCTTGCAAACGAACCTCGGCCATGTTGCGCGACGGCGTGGGCGGCGGCAATGGCACGATGCGCATGCCGGGCGGTGCAGCGGGCAGTGGGGCAGCGGCAGCGGGGCTGGGCAGGGGTGCGGGTGAAGGTGTTTGTACTGGTACAGGTGTAGTTGCTGGGTCAGCTGAACGCGCTGCGGGTGCTGCCGGCCTGGCAGCGGGTGCCTGCGATGGCGCAGGCGGGGCCGGCGCGGGCTTGCTGGCGCAACCCGATATGGCGGCAGCAGCGACGGCCAGTGCCAGGTGCACGGCGCGCGCTTGGCTGCGCAAAGTCGGTTTTGTCGCTTCAACGGGCCCTGCCGTCGTGGGCTTGAGCCCAGCACTTGACCGATGAATAGAACTGTCAATGCAAAGCACGGAAGATTTCCTCTGCAAGATCCTTGGAGATGCCTTCCACGCCGGCCAACTCTTCGATGCTGGCACCGGCCACCCCGCGCAGGCCGCCAAAGCGCTGCAACAAACGTGCACGTTTGCGCGGGCCCACCCCGGTGATGTCTTCAAGCTTGCTGCCGCCGGTGCGCACACTCGCCCGTTTGGCACGCATGCCGGTGATTGCAAAACGGTGCGCCTCGTCGCGAATGTGCGCCACCAGCATCAGCGCCGCTGAATCATGCCCGAGATACACCTTCTCGCGGCCGTCGGCAAACACCAGTTCCTCCAGCCCCACCTTGCGTCCCTGGCCTTTTTCCACACCCACGATGAGTGCGAGGTCAAGACCCAGCTGTTCAAAAACCCCGCGCGCCATGCTGACCTGACCACGGCCGCCATCCACCAGCACCAGGTCGGGCAATCGCGCCAGGCCACTTCGCTTGCTGGGTGCCGGCGTACCCGCTTCAACCGGTGCTTCGTCGGGTGCCGCCAGCACGCTGGGTGCATCGACGTTGCTGGAGGCACCTTCGGCCAGCGCTTCGGCCAAGCGTGCATAACGCCTGGTCAGCACCTGCCGCATGGCCGCGTAGTCGTCTCCGCCCGTGATGCCTTCGATATTGAAGCGTCGGTACTGGGCGCTTTGCATCTGGTGGCCCTCGTAAACCACGCAAGAAGCCTGGGTGGCTTCTCCGGCCGTATGGCTGATGTCAAAACACTCGATGCGTAGCTGCGCCGGGTCGGCAATGTCCAGGTCCAGCGCGTCGACCAGGGCCCGCGTGCGCTGCTGTTGCGAGCCTTCTTCAGCCAGCAAGCGCGCAAGCGACAACTCTGCGCCCTTCATCGCCATGTCCAGCCAGATGCGCCGCTGTTCGCGCGGCTGGTGCTGCGCACGCACGCGGGTGCTGGCGGCGTCAGACAGCGCATCCACCAGCGACGGCGCCAACAGGTGGCTGGTCACCAGCAGAGGCGGCACGGCCTGGCCCAGGTAGTGTTGGGCCACGAAGGCCTCGAGCACGGCCACTTCGGCAGAAACTGCGCGAAAGCTTGGCGGCACGTTTGTGTCGGCAGCGGCCTCCGCATCCGCATCCGCATCCCCATCCGCATCGGGTGCATCCACCGCAAGGTCATCGTTTAAACCCTGCAACGCAGCACCTTCGTCCACATGCGCCGGGAAGTAGGCGCGGTCGCCCAAGTGGCGGCTGCCGCGCACCATGGCCAGGTTGACGCAGGCACGGCCGCCGGCCACCTTGACGGCCAGAATGTCCACGTCCTGCTCACTGCCAGACAGGCTGCTGGCGTCCATGGACTGCTGGTGCAGCACACGCGACAACGAGCCGATGCGGTCACGCAGCGCGGCCGCTTGTTCAAAGGCCAGTGCTTCGGCATGCACCATCATCTGGGCTTGCATGTCGTCGATCAATTCGCGCTGCTCGCCGCGCAAAAAACGTTCGCACTGCTCCACGTCCTGCGCATAGGCCGCCGGCGTCACGAGACCGACACAGGGGCCTGAGCAGCGGTGTATCTGGTAGAGCAGGCAAGGCCGCGACCGGTTGCTGAACACCGTGTCTTCGCAGGTGCGCAGTCGAAACACTTTCTGCATCAGCTGTATGGTTTGTTTGACGGCCCAGGCATTGGGGTAAGGGCCGAAATAGCGGTGTTTGCGGTCCACCGCGCCCCTGAAATACGCCATGCGCGGAAACACCACCGACGCGTTGGCCGCCGGCACCTGGGTGGCCACACGCTGTCCGGTGATCTTCAGGTAGGGGTAGCTTTTGTCGTCGCGAAACAGGATGTTGAAACGCGGCGAAAGCGTCTTGATGAGGTTGTTTTCCAGCAGCAGCGCTTCGGCCTCGGTGCGCACGACGGTGGTTTCCAGCCGTGCGATGCGGGCCACCATCTGGCCGATGCGGGTGCCGTCGTGGTCGCGCTGCAAGTAGCTCGACACACGCTTTTTCAGGTTGCGCGCCTTGCCCACGTACAGCAGCCCACCCTGCGCGTCAAACCAGCGGTACACGCCGGGCAGTCCGGGCAACGAGGCCACCTCGGCCTGCAGGTGCTGACGGTCGGTGACATCGGCGCTGGCATCCGCAAGCGTCGGGGCCAGGGTCAGCACCAGGTCGGAAGGCAATGGCGGTTGGGGCTGGTCAGGCGGCTTCATGTCCAGAGATTCTGACCGCCTTCGATAATCGGTCCATGTCGCCAGCCAGCACGCCCGCCCGCACTCTCGCCAGCCCCCGCGAAGCGGCTGCGCGCTGGGACATCTTCTGCCGTGTGATCGACAACTTCGGCGACGTGGGTGTGTGTTGGCGCCTGGCAGCCGACCTGGCCGACCGCGGCTTGCAGGTGCGGCTGATGCTCGACGACAGCCGCGCACTGGCCTGGATGGCGCCGCAAGGGCATCCTTCAGTGCAGGTGCTGCCCTGGACCGAAGACCACAACGAAGCGAACCCCTTTGCCCCGGCCGACGTGGTCATCGAAGCCTTCGGCTGCGACCCGCCGGCCGCCTATGTGCGCGCCATGGCGCGCCAGTCATGGCAGGAAGGGCATGGCGGCAGCTCGCCGTTCTGGCTGAACCTGGAATACCTGAGCGCTGAAGACTATGTGGAACGTTCGCACGGCCTGCCTTCGCCTCAGGCCAACGGCCTGACCAAGTGGTTTTTCTACCCAGGTTTCACCAGCCGCACCGGTGGTTTGCTGCGTGAATGCGACTTAGCGGCGCGACAGGCCGCTTTTGACCGCGACCGTTGGCTTGGCATCCACCACATTCACCTGCGGCCTGGCGAACGGCTGGTCAGCCTGTTTTGTTACGCCAACCCTGGGCTGCCCGCGCTGATGCAGGCCTTGGCCGCACAGCCCACGCTGGTGTTGCTGACGCCAGGCGCTGCCCAGGCTGCGGCCCCACACGCACCGCCCGGATTGCGGGTGCAGAGCCTGCCTTGGTTGACGCAGCAGCACTACGACCACCTGCTCTGGGCCTGTGACCTGAACTTCGTCAGGGGTGAAGACAGCCTGGTGCGGGCCTTGTGGGCCGGCAAGCCCTGGGTCTGGCAGGCTTACCCGCAACAGGGTGGCGTGCATCACGTCAAAGTGCAGGCCTTGCTGGACCGGTGGCAGCCCAGCGCCGAGGTACAGCGACTCTGGCGCTGGTGGAACGGCAGCGCCGTCCTGCAAGCTGGCGGGCAGCCGGGCGGCCCGGGGCCCGTGCTGCCCGGGCTGCACCCATGGCAGCAAAGTGCCAACGCCTGGCGGCAACAGCTGCTGCAACAAGCGCCGCTGGCCGAGCAGCTGCTGGCCTTTGTGCACGCCAAAAGCTGTGCCGGTGTCAAAGCCGCCTGCTAGAATTTTGGGCTTTGTGCGATGTGAGGCTGAAATCCACACTGCAACTGGTCACTGCAGAACGACAGTGCAGAACGACAGTGCAGAACGGGATCACAGAACGAGATCACAGAACGAGATTACAGGCGCCATTTGATCAAGCGCGAAGTGAACCAGCCCACAGCCAGCCCCGATTTACCCCGACCCACGGACCCAACCACCCATGAAACTCGCACAGGAAATCCGCGCCGGCAACGTCATCATGCAGGGCAAAGACCCGATGGTCGTGCTGAAGACCGAATACAGCCGTGGAGGCCGCGGCGCCGCCACCGTGCGCATGAAGATGAAAAGCCTGCTCAGCGGCTTTGGCGCTGAAACCGTCTTCAAGGCCGACGACAAGATGGACCAGATCATCCTGGACAAAAAGGAGTGCACCTACTCCTACTTCGCCGACCCCATGTATGCCTTTATGGACGCCGAGTACAACCAGTTCGAGGTGGAAACCGAAAACATGGGCGACGCCATCAACTACCTTGAAGATGCGATGACGGTTGAAGTGGTGTTTTACGACGGCAAGGCCATCTCCGTGGAGCTGCCCACCACGGTGGTGCGCGAAATCACCACCGACCCCGCCGTCAAGGGCGACACCTCGGGCAAGGTGCTGAAGCCCGCCAAGTTGGTGGGTACCGGGTTTGAGATCAGCGTGCCGATCTTCGTCGAAAACGGCGACAAGATTGAAATTGATACCCGCACGCACGAATACAAAAAGCGGGTCTGAACGACACCGCCATGTTGCATCCAGGGCGCCGACAGGCGCCCTGTTTGTTTGTGCCACCGCTGCATCAACGGCCCGGTCAGCTGCCTTGTCACCTTCTTTGTGCATCATGCGGCCATGAGCTTTGACTTTGACGCCGCGGTGGTGGCGCCCTTTCGCATGCAGCCTGGCTTGCGCCGGCTGGCCGCCGGCACCCGCCAGCTGACGCCGATGGTTCCGGGTTCGCGTCACCAGCGCGAAAAGCTGGCCGTGCTGTCTTGTTTTGCAGAGCAGGCGCTACTGGCGCGCGATGGTTTTGATGCCCAGCCCACGTTGCGGGCCCTGTTTGCCGAAACCGCACAAACACACCCCCAGGTCTGGGCCTGGGACGGGCAAGGTGCAGAAGCAAGGCTGCTGGGCACCGCGGTAGACCATCAGGGCCAGGTGCAGCAGCGGGCCGCCGGCACTTTCGGCCTGGGTGATGAAGTGGCGCGCTGCGTGCTGCAACTGCCCCCCGCTTGGCGCCAGGTGGGCCTGCTGTCTCTGGCCTTTGAAGAAGACTTTGCCATCGTGGACGGCACCGATGCCTCCATCCCCTGGCTGGCCGTCACATTGCCCAGCCACTGGGCACCCGAGGCCAAGGTGGGCCGACATTTTGCGCACGTGCACGCCCCTGTGGCCGACAACAGCCTGTTGCTGAAAGCCAGTGAATCACTGATGCGCCTGGTGTGTGGCATCGACCGCTGGGAACGATTTGTCTGGACCGTGGCTGACCACCCCCGACTGCACGCCCACCCGGCCCGCACCGACAGGCTGCGCTGGCAGCATACGGCCGTAGCCGAAGCCTGGTGGCGCACCGAACACCAGACCTTCATACCGCTGCCACAGCTGCAGCAGGCCGTCTTCACCATCCACGTGCAGGTGCAGCGCTTGGCCGATGCGGTGCAGGCCCCCGCACGCGCACAAGCGCTGCACGACGCCATTGCCAGCATGAGCCCCGAGGTGCTGGATTACCGCGGCCTCAGCAGCGTGCGTGCACCTTTGCTGCAGTGGCTGGCAAGCCGGGCGGCGCGGCTCGAAGCCACTTGAAAACCGCACCCATCGTGCCCATGGATCAGGGGCACCGCGCGGTGGAGCATGACGGCCACAGCCCCTTGCCCAACGCGGTGCTGGTGCAACCCCGCCTGGCCTCCATCGTGGGCAACGGCTTGCCTGAACGCTGGCAAGGCCGGCCCCGCTTTGTGGTGCTGGATACGGGGTTTGGCCTGGGCCACCACTTCCTGGCCACCTGGGATGCCTGGCAACGGGACCCGCAGGGCTGCGTGCACTTGCACTACCTGGCTGTTGAACAGCACCCCCCGTTGCTGGCCGATCTGCATCGGGCGCACCAAGGCTCGCCGCTCGCTGCCTTGGCCACACAGCTGGTGCAAGCATGGCCACCGCTAACAGCCAATGTGCACAGTCTTGACTTCGCTGCGGGCCGCGTGCAGCTGTTGTTGGCTTTTGGTGACCTGGCCACGCTGTTGCCTGCTTTACAGGCGCGGGTCGACGCCATTTATCTGCAGCAAGCTGTGACTACCCAGCAGGACGGCGACGCACTGTTGCGCGTGCTGAAGGCCTTGGGCCGCATGGCAGCTGCTGAGGCCACGCTGCACTGCAGCGCCGGCTGGCCCGCGCTGCACGCAGGGCTGGCCACGGCCGGTTTTGAATCGCTGCCAGCAACCAACCCGCAACATCACGGCACGCGG
>JANNMQ010000971.1:0-1856 GCA_031398045.1 Rubrivivax sp. | reverse complement strand
CCGGCCACCTGCTGCGCGTTCAGCGCCAGGTCGTCGCCCAGCACGCCGGCGGTTTTTTTGGCCGCAACCTTGCTGAGGATGGCCACGTCGTCCAAGACCGTGGCGATGTCGTCGATGAGTGCGAGAAGACTGCTGGCTGCCATGGCCTGCATTGTCACCCGGCGCGCAGCGGGCGAAAAAAACCGCGGGCCCCCACAAGCGCCCGCGGTGTTTGCTGCCCTGTTTCAGGGCGATGCGGTCAGACGCTGGGAGCCGCCGAAACGGGCCGCCGCCGTGCAGCCACCAGCGCTGCCAGTGCCAGCGCTACCAGAGGCACCGTGGGCGCTTCGGGCACTGCGGCTACAGCCAGCCGACCAATTTGGGCATGCAGGGCGGCCGTCGGGTGCAGGTCGTCTGAATAGGCTGAACCGCCGCAGTTGGTGGCCACAGCGTCGGGTGCGTAGTACTGGCCAGAAAAAGCACCCTTCGTCAAACAGGGCGTGGTGACATTGGTGATGCCGTAAAGGCCGCCGGCATGGTTCATGGCGTCGTCAAAAATGTCCTGGCCCAGGCCAAAGAGGTCTAAGTGGCGGATGTTCAGGTCAACGCCCGTGAGCCCGAAGAAAAAGCCGTCAAAGGCCGCCGACCCAGCAAGCAGCGCAGCATTGAACTTCACCGTCACGTCGGTCGAAGCCGCCACGTTGCCCAGCGTCACCGCCTCGGGCGTGGTGCCCAAGTCGGGCATGCCGGCAATCAAGAAGTGGCGGGCACCAGCCTGGGCCAACAAGCCCAGAGAATTCACGACACCTTGTGCCGCGGCACCGGCGGCAGCCGTGCGTGCCGTGGCGTCACCAGCGCCGGCACCGGGGTTGGCGGTGCGCGCGTCGCGCAGATCGTTGCCACCGGCCACCACCACATACAAGGCATTGGGGTCGGCTGCGCGCGACAACGATGTGGTGAAGCCGCCGCCGTTCCAGGCCGCCAGCTGGCCCAACAGGCCGGTGGTGGCACCAGCCGACCCGCCCAGGCCGGTGCGGGCACCGCCGTAAGCGAAGTTCTGGCCACCTTGCGCGCCAAGGGGGGTCACGGTGGTGGGGTTGGTCAGCAGCAAGTTGGCGGCCTGTGCACCCGCCGGCAAACCCAAACCGCCAGCCAGCACATCGATCCACCCCGGGCCGTTGGAAAACCGCCCTTGTGCACCAGGGTAAACCGGGAACGGGTTGGGGGTGAAAGCCGTGGTCAGCGCCAGCACGTTGCCGGTGTCAGACAGGCTGTCGCCAAACACCCACATGCTGCTGTAGCCGGCCTGTGCAGGCAAGGCCGCCAACGCGCCCACGCACAGCGCCGCGGCGCCCATCACATGCTGAAAAGTTGATGCCATCGGGGTCTCCAGAAGATCGTTTCGGAAAGACTGGAAAAATATCACGCGCAACCCGGTTGAAACCCATCACAAGCCCCGCCACTGCGGTATGTACCACCCCGCAAACCGGGGGCCGCTCAGCCCTCAAAGCTTGGGCCGCAAGGGGCTGCAACAGGCCACAGCCGGCTGCCTAACCGCGTTCAGCGACGTTTGGTCTTGGCACGGCCCACTGGCGGTGCGCCTTGTTCGCGCGGTGGCAGACCGGTGTGCTGGGTCAACACCCGCCCTTGCGTCACCGTGGGCGTGCGCCCACCCGCCGCAGTGATGTTCTTGCGCCGCGCGCTGACATAACCAGTGCCCGCAGCCGGCTGGTAGATGGGGATGAGCTGGTGCTTGCCGTTGCCGATGAGGTCGGCGCGGCCCATGCTCTTCAAGGCTTCGCGCAGCAGCGGCCAGTTCTCGGGCGCGTGCCAACGCAGGAAGGCTTTGTGCAGGCGGCGGCGCTTTTCACCGCGCA
>JANNMQ010001020.1:0-4811 GCA_031398045.1 Rubrivivax sp. | reverse complement strand
GGCCAGCACGTCGCGGCCGAAGCCGTCGGTGCCAAACGGGAACTGCAGCGAAGGCGGCTTGAAGCGAAAGCGCATCTGCATGGCCGTGGGGTCGATGCCGCGCAGCCAGGGGCCGAGCAGCGCGGCCAGCACCAGCAGCAGCAACACCACCAGTCCGATGCGGAATGAGCGGTGCGCCCACAGGTTGCGCAGCACCGGCCAGCGCCGGCGCGGCGCCAGCTCGGGCACCGCGGCTGTCGGCAGCAAGGCGTCGGAGACAGCCTCAGTCATAGCGCACCCGCGGATCGACCAGGGTGTAGATCATGTCGACGATGAAATTCACCAGCACAAAGGCGAAGCCGAACAGCAGCAGCGTGCCCTGGATCAACGGGTAGTCGCGGGCCATGATGCCCTGCACCACCATGCGGCCGATGCCGGGCAGCGCGAAGACCTGTTCGATGACCACCGAGCCACCGATCAGCAGGCTCAAGATGATGCCGCTGGCGGTGACCACCGTCATCAGCGCATTGCGCAAGCCGTGTTTGAAGACGGTCTGGAATTCACTGACGCCCTTGGCGCGGGCGGTGCGGATGTAGTCCTGGCTCAGCACGTCCAGCATCGCCGAGCGTGTCATGCGCGCCAGGTAGCCGACCTGGAACAGCGCCAGCACACAAGCCGGCTGGACCAACGCGGCGAACCAGCGGCCGGGGTTTTCCGACAGCGGCACGTAACCCGACGCCGGCACCCAACCGAGCGTGACGCTGAACACGATCACCGAGACGATGGCGATCCAGAACGACGGCAGCGACACGCCGAGCAGCGCGATGCCCATCACCACCGTATCGATCCGCGAACCGCGAAAACACGCCGCCACCACGCCCAGCAGCGTGCCGACCGGCAAGGTGATGGCGAAGGCCAGGAAGGCCAGCGACAGCGTCACTGGCAACCGTTCGCCCACGGCCGACAACACGCTCTGGTTCAGCCCCAGCGAAAAGCCGAAGTTGCCTTGCAGCAGTTGGCCCACCCATTTCAGCAGCTGCTGCAACAGCGGCTGGTCCAGACCCAGCTGCGCGCGCAGCAGCGCGATGGCCTCGGGCGACGCATCAGCGCCCGCGATCACCACCGCCGGATCGCCCGGCAGCAGGTGCATCAGCAGGAAAGACAGCACGGCCACCAGCAGCAGCACCGGCGCAGCCTGCATCAGCCGCGTTGCCAGCAGGCGCATCCCGTTCATCGCGGCCTTGGCTTGCCGTGCATCCAGGCCCGCTTCACTTCAGGTGCACGTTCCAGAAGGTCGGCAGGTAGTAGCCGGTGAAGCCTTCGACCTTTTTTGTGTTGACGGCGCGCAAGCTGCCGATGTCGGCAATCTTGATCATGTACGCTTGCTCGAGCACTCTTTTTTCGATCTCCCCCCAGGCTTGCTGCCGGGCCTTGGGGTCGGCCGACGCAAAGACCTTGTCGTAAGCCGCGTCCATCACGGGTTCTTCCTTCAGCTGCGTGAAGGTGTAGAGCACCGATCGCCAGGCCTGCGGGCCGAGCAGGGGGTTGGAACAGAAGCCGGTCGTCGACACGTTCCAGGTGCCGGTGCCGCGCTGCATGTTGCTGGCATTGGTGGTCCAGTCCACCACGTCGACTTTCACGTTCATGCCGGCGGCCTTGAGCTGCTCGGACAGCACCAGCACCGCGTCGCGGTGGTGGGTGTTGTTGGAGTTGGTTTGCAGCGTCAGCTGCTCGCCCTTGTAGCCGGCTTTGTTCAACAATTCCTTGGCCTTGGCGGGGCTCTTCTGGTCGTAATAGGCCTTCATCGTATCGCCCTGGTAGTAGGGGCTGGACGAATAAACCAGGGAGTGGTTGCGCTGTGAAACGCGGCCCATGGCGCCGGTGATCTCGTCGACGTCAGCCACCGCATTGATGGCCTGGCGGATCAGCGGGTTCTTGGTCAAACCCTGCTGCGTGTTCAGCACAAACACCTGCATGCAGAACGGGAAGATGCGCACCGCCTGCAGTTCGCTGCGGCCTTCGAAACGCTTGGCCAGGTCGGGTGGGATGTCGGCCACGACGTCGGCGTCACCGGTCTGGATGGAGGCGATGCGGCCATTGGCCTCGGGGATGAAGCGGTACTTCACGGCGTCCAGGTAGGCGGTGCGGCGGCCGGCCAGGCCGTCAGGGCCGGGCTGGCTCTCGTTGGCCGCATAAGCGTCGAAACGCTTCAGGATCAGGTGGCTGTCTTTCACCCACTCGCCCAGCATGAACGGGCCGGTGCCGATGATGTCAACGCCACGTGCCGGTTTATCTTTCTGCTCGGCCGGCATGATCACAAAGGGATAAACGGGGCCCTTCAAAACGTCCAGGAACACCGCATTCGGTTTTGACAGCTTCATCACGAAGGTGTCGGGCTTGGGCGCTTCCATCGTCTCGACATCGGCCAGCGCCGAAGCGTTTGGGCTGACCTTGCGATAACGCTCGAACGAAGCCAACACGTCGGCCGAGGTCAGTTCCTTGCCGTTGTGAAACTTGATGCCGCGGCGCAGCGTGAAGGTGAAGGACTTGGCGTCGGCGCTGGCGTCCACTTTGGTAGCAATCATCGGCTTGGTGTTGTACTTGCCATCCATCGCCACCAGCGACTCAAACAGGTGGTGGATGACTTCCAGTTCCACCAGGCTGCTGGACACATAGGGGTCCAGCGTGCCAGGGCCGGCCGCGTAGGCGTAATTCAGCGTGCCGCCTTTTCTGGGCTGCGCCAGCGCTGGCGTGGCGGCCAGCGCCAGCGTGATGCCGAGCGTGAGACCGAACGTGAAACCTCGTGCGACGGCGCGCAGCGTGAAGCGGGGGGCGGTGTTCAGCATAAAGACTCCGGTGGTCGCCGCAACAAGCAGTTTCTGCGGCTTTGATACACGATATATCAAGTATCAGACCAATGCAATCCGAAAAGCTGGGCTTGCGATGGCCGAACTTGGCCTGGGTGAAGGTCAGCGCAGGTGCGCGGTGGGCAGCCGGTGCCACCAGGGAGCAGCCCGTTCCAGCTGGCCGGCCAGCTGAATCAAGGTGGCTTCGTCGCCGAAGCGGCCGGTGAACTGAACCCCAATCGGCAGGCCGTCTTTTGACCAGTGCAACGGCACCGACATGGCCGGTTGCCCGGTGACGTTCTGAATCGATGTGTAGCCGGTGTGCTTGCGCGCCGTTGCCTTGTACGGTTCCAGTTCGGTGGCCTCCATGTCCACCGCGCCCAGCCGGTGCGGCGGCGTGGCGCACACCGGTGTCAGCAGCACGTCCCATCTTTGGAACTGCTCGGCGACGCCGCGGCTGACCCGCTGCAGAGCCTGGATCGCACTCACGTAGGCCTGCGCGGTGACGCTTTTGCCGGCCTCACCGAACATCCAGGTGACATTCTGCAGATCGGCCGGGCCCCAGGCCTGACCCAGTTGCGCCTTGCGGCGCGACAGCGCAGTGAACATGCTGGCGTGGATGATGCTGGAACGGCACTGGATGTATTCCTCGGCCGAGATCACGGTGTCCAGATCGACCCATTCAACCTGGTGGCCAAGCGTCTCGCACAAGGTGGCGGCCTGTTCAACGCCTTCGCGCACCTCGGGGTCGAGGTCAACGGCTTCAAAAGACTTCAGCGACACCGCCACCTTCAGGCGGCCCGGCTCGCGCGTCACCAGGGCCAGGTAGGAAGGCGGCGCGGGCGGCGCGCAGTAGGGATCGCCGGGCGCGCCGCCCTGCGACACGTCCAGCAGCACGGCGCTGTCACGCACCGAACGTGTCACCGCGTGATGGATCGTCATGCCGGCCCAGCTTTCACCGATGTGCGGACCCAGCGGGATGCGGGCGCGTGTCGGCTTCAGCCCGAACAGGGCGGTGTGCGAAGCGGGAATGCGGATCGAGCCGCCGCCGTCAGCCGCGTGGGCGCTGGGCACGATGCCGCCGGCCACCGCAGACACCGCGCCGCCGCTGGACCCGCCGGTGCTGTGATCCAGGCTCCAGGGGTTGCGGCAGACGCCCAGCATCGATGATTCGCTGGTGGCGCTGATGCCGAACTCTGACAGGTTGGTCTTGCCGAAGATCACCAGCCCGGCCTGCACATAACGGTCGGCCAGTGTGCTGTCCTGCGGCGAGCGGAAGTCGGCGAAAAGGCGAGAAGCATTGGTGGTGGGGAAGCCAGCGTAGTAGACGCCCAAGTCCTTCAACAGGTAGGGCACACCCTTCAACGGACCATCGGGCAGGCCTTTGGCGATCTGCGCTCGGGCGTGGTCGTAGAAGCGGGCGGTAACGGCGTTCAGCACGGGGTCGCGCGCCTCGGTACGGGCGACGGCCTCGTCAAGAAGTTCCTCGGCCTTGACATCGCCGCGCCGCACCAGGTCGGCCATCGCCACCGCATCCAGCTTGTCGTACTCTTTGATCACTTGCTTGTCTCCTTCGGGGGCGCCCCGGCCGCGCTTTGAAAGTCAGGCCGGTTGGAAAAGTGTGTGGTCCAGCGCGGCGTCGTGCACCGCCGTCCAGCTGTAGTGCATCGGCACCGAGGCGCCGCGCCGCCACAGCGCGGTCTGGCTGTCGTAGTGCGGTTCGCGCGGGTCGCCGGCGGCACCGTGAAACACCACCCAGCGGCTGGCCTCCCAGTCGCCCACGTCGAACACGTAGCGCGCCAGCGAGGCATAGGCAGCATGCGTGCCGGCCACGTGCGGAATGGTGCCGGTGGTGAACACGGTTTCGTTGTCGCCGCTGACCGGGCCATGGTCGCGTGGCGCCACCAGTGGCTGCTGCGGGAACACGGCGCCCAGCGGATGGCGCAGCACCAGGTGGTGGCGCTCGCCCCAGGCAGCGTGCGGCTC
>JANNMQ010000908.1:0-1970 GCA_031398045.1 Rubrivivax sp. | reverse complement strand
GTTAACAAGACGCTGACGAGGATGATGATTTCGGTGGTGCCGTACATGGTGCGGGGCTCAGCCTCTCAATGCGAAGCGCCCATCGGTGCCGGCGCTTCACCACGCGCCAGGCTGCCCAGGTGCTGCACCAGCAGCAGCAGGGAGCTCAGGCACGCGAAGAAGGTGCCCAGCACCAGCACAAAACGCGCCGGCCACACCGGCACGCGCAGCGCACCTTCACCTTCAAATTCATTCGAAGTCCAGGCGTGGTGGGCGCCTTCCCAGCTGCCCCAGCAGATAAGGCCAAAAAACAGCAGCCCGGCCGCTGCGGCCAGCACCGCAAAGGCGCTTCGGGTGCGCGGCCCGCCTTGGCTGACAAACATGTCCACCTGCAGCATGCCGCCCGAGCGGATGGCAAAACCGGCCTGCAAGTAACAGATGATGACGATCGACAAGGACACGATTTCCGTCGTGCCCTTGACGGGGCTGTTGAACAACACGCGGCCCAGCACGTCGGCGACGACCAAAAAACACAACATGAAAGCCAACACGGCGGCCAGCGCCAGCATCACGCGCGTGACGTGTTCATTGATCTTTTGCAGGGTGTGCATGGGCCGCGCCGCTCAGTGCCTATCAAGCCGCCCACACTTCACAGGTGGGCGGCACGGAACATCACTTGATGTCGTAACGCACCGGCCACTTGTGGCCCAGCTTCTCGGCTTCTTCCAGCGCCAGCTTCAGCACCTGTGACGCCGGCACGCCCTGCTTGTCCAGGTCGGCTGCGTGCAGCTGCGGCCAGGCCTTCATCGACTGTGCCCAGTCCAGGCGCACCGCATCGGGCACGGCCTTCACGTTCACGCCCAGACCTTTGAGTTGTGCCAACTGCTTGGGGTAGTTCTCTTCGTTGACGCTGCCGGTCTTGGCTTCATATTCCTTGGCCACCTCGACGATGATGGCCTGCACGTCTTTGGGCAGCCGCGCGAAGCGGTTCTTGTTGATGGTCAAGCCGTGCCAGGTGATGGAGCCGAAGCCAATCTCGGTGTAGTGCTTGGCCACCTCGTTGAGCTTGAAATTGACCCAACCTGACGGGAACATGATCCAGCCGAAGTAGACACCCGTCTGCATCGAGGTGTAGGCCTCGGGCAGTGATGACTGCACGGGCACCGCACCGGCAAATTCCAGCCACTTCAGGTTCAGGCCGGCGCCGGCGAGCTTTTTGCCTTTCAGCTCGGCCACCGTGTTCCACTCAAACGTGGTGCCCAGGTTGTAGCCGTTGTCGGCGATCAGGGCCAGCAGCTGCTGGTTGAACTTGTCTTCGAACACCTTGCTCAGGTAGGGCGTCTTGTCGTAGACGGCGCGAGCCAGCTTCACGCTCTTTTCGGGGCTCATGGTGCCGAAGGGCAGCATCACCTGGAAAGCGTGCAGCGGCAGGTTGGAAGGTTCGAAACAAAAACAATAACCGCCGATGTCGACGATGCCCGACTGCACACCTTCCAACGTGTCGGCCACCTTCACCATGGCGCCGCCGTAGGCTTCGATGAATTCCACCTTGTGCGATGTGCGCGCGGCCACACGCTTGGTCACCTCGGGCACAAAGAAGTTCTGCATCAGGTTGACGTAGGTGTTGGCTGCGGGGTGGCCTGAGGCGATGCGCAGTTTGATGTCTTCAGCCTGCGCCGCACCGGCCAGGCCGAACACGGCGAGCGCGGCGGCAGCGGTTGCGAACAGGGTCTTGATGGGTTTGAACATGGTTGTCTCCTGTAGGTATGGTGGAAGTGAAAACCGGCAAACGATCACAGGCGTGCCCTGCCGGCAGGGTGACCTGAAAGGCTGACCTAGGGTATGAGCACGCTGGAGCCGGTGGTGCGGCCACCTTCCAGGTCAGCGTGGGCGCGGTGGATGTCGGCCAGCGCATAACGCTGGTTGATGCTGACCTTCAGCACGCCCAGGCGGAACATCTCGAACACCGCCGCGGCCGACATGCGCAGGTC
>JANNMQ010000844.1:0-5795 GCA_031398045.1 Rubrivivax sp. | reverse complement strand
ATGTTGGTGAAGGCACCCGACTGCATCAGCTTCATGGCTGACTCGTTGGCCTGCTGGAACAGCTGGCTGGCGTTGTTGTTGGCCTGGGCGCCCACCTCGGCAGAGGTTGAAAACCGGGTGAGCAGATCCATGTTGGCCTGCGCCAATTTGATCAAGGGCTGGGTCTGGGCTTGCATGAGTGTGAATTGCATGAGATTTCCTAAAGATGGGACACAAGGATTTTGCTGCAGCGGGGCGCTGCCACATCCTGTGTCATGGGAGCCGCTCGGTCTGTGAAAGCCGCTGACAGTGCAGCAGCAACAAGATTCAAAAGCAACAATCGACGGCTTGAAAATCGGGCCGCCGAACGGTGGTTGTCTGCGCATGATTGCAACAAACAAATCCAGTATCACCTTTTTCTCGACCCTACGGAAAGATTGAAATCTAACGGTGCCGTCCTACATCTAGCGGCCTAAGTATGGTGTAACTGCAAGCGCTGGTGACGCGTGTGCACCGTTGCGTGACCTGGCTGAATTTTTTCTCTTGCTCCACCGTGTGATGCCACACGGTGCGCGAACAGAACGGGCGCTACGGTTGTGGCTGGAATTCGTTCGCGTGCGCGGCGGATCCACAGGTGACGACCGCTGCACTGCGCTGCAGCAGCGCCACAGCGTCACCTGCCCAGCCCACTTTTAGGAGTTTTGCATGAAGTTTTGTCCCCCCGCCCCAACCCGTCTGACTGCTGCGATGGCCTCGCTGGGCCTCGGTCTTGCTGCGACGCTTGTCGCGCTGCCACCGGCCTTTGCGTCCAGCCACCGCGAGGCGCCCTACATCTCGGGTTCGCCCAAGCTCGATGCCACCGACCTGTACATGTTTCGCAGTTATGAAACGGGGCGCCAGAACTTCGTCACCATCCTGGCCAACTACATGCCGTTTCAGGACCCGCAAGGTGGACCCAACTTCCACATGTTCAGTCCCGAGGCTTTGTACGAAGTCCACATCGACAACAACGGCGATGCGGCAGAGGACATCACGTTTCAGTTTCGCTTTTCCAACACGTCGAAGGCCACCGCACTGAATGTGGGTGGCAAGGCCGTAAAGATTCCGCTCATCAACAGCGGCGTGATTGACGGCGTCAACCCGGCTGCGTTGAATGTGCGCGAGACCTTCACGATCGATGTGCTTCGCAACGGCAGGCGCACCGCGCGCAGCAGCGTGACCAACGCCTCGGGTGGTGCCACCGTCTTCGACAAACCTGTGGACAACATTGGCGACAAGTCTTTTGGCAGCGCCACGGGCTACGCGTCTTACGCCAACCAGCATGTGTACAACGTGATGATCCCGGGTTGCAATACGCCGGGTCGCGTTTTTGTCGGCCAGCGCAAAGAGCCGTTTTTCATCGCCGTGGGAAGGGCTTTTGATCTTTTCAATCTGAACCCGCTGGGTGCTGAAACCGGTGGCAACAACAACGACTTGGAGGGCAAAAACGTCAGCACGCTGGCGATGGAACTTCCTATCAGTTGTTTGACTGCCGGCACCGACCCCGTGATTGGCGCCTACACCACCGCCAGCCTGCGGCAAGGCCGCGTGCTCAACGGTGCACCGGCCACTGGCCTTAACAACGTGGCGCGCAATGGCGGCGCCTGGACGCAGGTTTCACGCCTGGGCATGCCACTGGTGAACGAGCTGATCATTGGCATTGACGACAAGGACAAATTCAACGCGTCGAAACCAAAAAACGACGGCGCCAACTTCTCTGACTACGTGACCAATCCGGTGTTGCCGGCGTTGATCCAGACGCTGTTCCCGGCCGCGCTGGCACCCACAAACTTCCCGCGCAGTGACCTCGTCACGGTGTTCCTGAAGGGCATCAGCGGCCTGAATCAACCAACCACGGTGGTGCCCGCAGAGATGCTGCGTTTGAACACGGCAGTGGCCGTTACAGCTGCTGGTGCGCAGAACCCGTTGGGTGTTGCAGCGGGCGACAATGCCGGCTTTCCGAATGGACGACGCCCCGCCGATGACGTGGTGGACTTGTCACTTCGTGTGTCGATGGGTGCACTGTGTGTGTTGACCGGCGCCACCGACACGCTGCGGGTGGGCTGCAAGCCTGCAGACGCGCCAGCCGGCGCCCTGGCGTTGACCGACGGTGTGCGCAAGACGGCGGCCAACTTTGGCGTAACTTTCCCGTACCTGACAACGCCGTTGCCAGGCAACCTGAACCCACCCGCTGCCGCTGGCACGGTTTTCCCGTGAGGTCGGCATGAAGAACAGAAATTGGTTGGTGGTGACTGGCTTGACTGCGGCGCTTACGTTGTCGGGCTGTTTTGGTGGTGATGACGACGACGACGCGGTTGCGCCGGTCAGCACCGAAGTGCCGGACAGTGCAAGCGCCAGCGCGGCGTCTTTCATCAGCTATTTGCTGAGTTTGTCGGTTAGCGATGAAACTTCCGAGCCATTGACGTTGAAAGAAACGTTGGTGGTGCCAGCGGACGAAGCCTCTGAA
The DNA here is from genome assembly GCA_031398045.1 of Rubrivivax sp. Classification (GTDB taxonomy): domain Bacteria; phylum Pseudomonadota; class Gammaproteobacteria; order Burkholderiales; family Burkholderiaceae_C; genus Rubrivivax. The sequence goes on along the minus strand of JANNMQ010000844.1, from coordinate 3,310 downwards.
CCCTCACCGTTGACGTAAAGGCTGGGCGCACCGCTTGGTGCGCCCTTTGCGTCGGTGTTTCGCAAACCGGCTATGGATGTTTCCGCTATTCCACGGGACCTGGTTGTTTCAGCGCTGCGGTGTCGGCGCTGCGGCTGGCTGTCTTGCCAGCCAAAAAAGCGTCGAATGCGCGCAGAAAAACGGCTGGCAATTCGAAGTACGGCAAGCCGCCCGTCTGGTACACGGTGGTGTGCCATTGGCCACGGTCTTGCAGCAGGCGCAGGCCTTTGAAGTCCTTGAATTCGCCGCGCACGCCGTGGCTCATCCACACGGGTTGGGTCAACGCTTCGTAGATGTGGTGGATGTCCTTGCTGAACAAGCCGCCAGACAGGAAGTGCAGTGGCGCAAACCGTGCACCAGGCTGGCGAGCCGTGAGCACGTCGTAAGCCCACAGGGTTTCGTCGATGGACTCGCGGCCCCAGGTGCGTTGCAGGAAGTAGCGAATGACGGCCGGCTGGGTCAGCAGGTGATAAATCGTTTGCGACCATGGTTTGGCGCTCAGCAGCGCATGCAACCACGGACGGGCGCGCGTGCTGCCGGGCGATCCCCGGCGGGGCTTCATGCCTTTCAACCCCGTGGGGCTGACAAAAGCCAGCCGGCCCCAGCGGGTCGGCTGTTCCACGGCCGCGCGCGCCAGGAATTCGCAGCCCAGCGACAATGCCAGCGCGTCGATGGGCACGGCCCCACAGCGGTGTCGTACCTGTGCGGCCAACGCATGCAGCGCGTCGGTCATCAGTCGCGGGTCGTAACCACGATCGGGCCGGTCACTGAGGCCAAACCCGGGCAGGTCGATGGCGAAGACGGTGTGGGTCGCGCTGCAGTGTTCAAAGAGTGGCCGCACTTCGGCGGCTGACGGCGCGGCGTTGATGCTGTGCACCAGCACCAGCGGTGGGCCGCTGCCTTTGATGTAGCAGTTGACGCCGCCAAACACGATGCGTTCGCCGCCCAGTGCCGGGGGCAGATTCAATTTGGCCCGTGCGTGGGTGGACAAGAGCTGCAACCGGGCCTGGTCGTAAACCGACGTGCCCGCAGACACGTGGCGGGGGCCTGACTGCCATTGGGATTTCATGGGTGGAGGGTGAGGCGACTCGGGCCAGGAGTCCGTTCGCTACAGCACACAGCACCACAACCGACCTGCCAATAGGGTGCTTGCCCTGTTCCGAGCGCCGGTTGAGTTCGGGTCTTGGTCTGCCAGCGCACAGATGCCGGTGACGCTGGCCTTTATGGTTAACCCATCCCCCCGGTCCTGTGGGTTCGGGGTTTGGCTGACGGTGGCCTGCGCTGAATAGGCGCCCTGATGCGCACCGCATTGTTTTTCACCTCTTGCACTGGAACCATCATTATGAAAACCCAACCCTCACGCCTGCTGCTGGGCAGCGCCCTGGCCATCGTCGCCACCACGGTGCTGATCGGCTGCAACAAAGCGCCCGAAGCGACACCCGTTGCAGCGGCGCCCGCCATCACCATGGGCACCCAGGTCGACGACTCGGTCATCACGTCCGGCGTCAAGTCGGCGCTGTTGGCCGACGCCACCATCAAAAGCTTCGATCTGCAGGTGGAAACCCGCAAAGGCACGGTGCAGCTCAGCGGCTTTGTCGACAGCCAGGCCCAGATCGACCAAGCGCTTGCGTTGACACGCAGCGTGGCCGGTGTGACCAACGTTGAAAACGGTGTCACGCTCAAAGGTGCACCCACCACCGTGGGCACCAAGATCGACGACGCCACGGTGACGGGTCGGGTCAAGAGCGCCTTGCTGGCCGATCCGGGCATCAAGAGTTTTGACATCAGCGTGCTCACCTTCAACGGCGAAGTGCAGCTCACCGGTTTTGTGAACAACCAGGCTCAGATTGAGCAGGCCACCCAAATTGCACGCGCAGCAGAAGGTGCCACCGCCGTCAAGAACGAACTGAAGATCAAACAATGAACAACACCCGTACGCTGACCGACGTCGCCACCCTGCGCAGCCAGGCCCGCAAACACATTGAACAGGGTGCCGTCACTGCGGGCTACAACGCCGACCGCGAGCAGGTGCTGAAGATGCTGAACGAGGCGCTGGCCACCGAGATCGTGTGTGTGCTGCGATACAGGCGCCACCACTTCATGGCGCGGGGCATCCACGGACAGACGGTGGGCGCCGAGTTCCTGGCCCATTCCAACGAAGAGCAGGGCCATGCCGACTTGCTGGCTGCGCGCATCGTGCAGCTGGGTGGTGAACCTGACTTTTCGCCCGACCACTTGAGCGAACGCAGCCACGCCGAATATGTGGCCGGTGACACGCTGACGCAGATGATCCGCGAGAACCTGGTGGCAGAGCGCATCGCCATCGACAGCTACCGCGACATGGTGCGTTATCTGGGTGACCAAGACCCGACCACGAGCGTGCTGCTCAAGCAGATTCTGGCCGTGGAAGAAGAGCACGCTGACGAATTGGCCGATCTGCTGGAAGGCATGCCCGCCCATCCGGTCTGACACCGATTCGCGTTCAGACTCACACCCATCTCCGTTCGGGCTGAGCCTGTTGAAGCCCCGTGGCGAGGGTTTCGGCAGGACCAGCCCGAACGGCGGTTGTGGTGTTGCCCTTTTCCGCAACCGCAACCTCCCGGGCCCGCCATGAGTTTTGCACTGTGGCTGGCCGTGAGCGGGGTGCTGCTGCTGTTCATGGCGCTCAGTGGCACGCTGCTGTCGCGCATGCCGATCAGCACGTCCATGCTGTACCTGCTGGCGGGCCTGGCGGCCGGCCCACTGGGGCTGGCCTTGGCGGCGCCGGTGCTGACGTTGCATGCCAGCTTTCTAGAGCACTTGACCGAAATCATCGTGCTGCTGTCGCTGTTTACCTCGGGCATGAAGATGAGCCTGGGGCTGCACGACCGGCGCTGGTTTCCGCCACTGCGGCTGGCGCTGGTGTCGATGGTGGCCACGGTGTTGCTGATCACCGCGGCCGGCGTGCTGCTGCTGGGTTTGCCCTTGGGTGCCGCGGTTTTGTTGGGCGGCATCCTGGCGCCCACCGACCCCGTGCTGGCCACCGAGGTGCAGGTCAGCAACCCCGGCGACCGCGACCAGTTGCGTTTTGCGCTCACGGGCGAAGGCGGGCTTAACGACGGCACGGCTTTCCCGGTGGTGATGCTGGGCCTGGGGCTGCTGGGTGTGCATGAACTGGGTGATTTCGGCTGGCGTTGGCTGTTGGTCGACGTGCTGTGGGCCACCAGTGCCGGCATTGCCATTGGTGCTGTGCTGGGCGCGGGCCTGGGCCGCCACGCGCGGCGGCGATGCG
>JANNMQ010000795.1:0-1843 GCA_031398045.1 Rubrivivax sp. | reverse complement strand
TGGTTTTGGGGTGCCGCAGCAGCTTGCGCCAGCCGTGGCCGGTGATGTTGGCCGCGTAGTGCACGCCAATGCCAGCGGCCCACAGCGCTTCGGTGACGGGCGCATACAGCGTGGTGGGGTCCAGCAGCGCGTCGCCGTAGGTCAGACCCGGTTCGATTTCCGTCAGATAACCCTGCGGCAGTCGCTCAGCCAGCTTGCGCGCCAGGCTCAGGCCGTTGGCGTGGATGCCGCTGCTGGCCAGCAGCACGATGGCGTCGCCGGGGCCCAGCTGGTCGCCCAGGCTCAGGCGGGTCTTGGGGTTGACAATGCCGGTGCAAGAAGCCGCCAGGTCGATACGGCCGGCTTCAACGATGCCCGCCAGCGCCGGTGTTTCGCCACCCCCCCAGGCCACACTGCAGGCGTCGCAGGCCGCTTTCCAGCCTTGCACCAGGCTCTGTGCGCGGGTGTCGTCGGCAAACCAGGCGCTGCCGCCGGCGGCCCAATAGGCCTGCACCACCAGCGGCGTCGCGCCAACAGTGATGAGGTCGTTGACGGCCAATGCAATGGTGTCCTGCGCAATGCCGGCAAAGTAACTGCGGCCGGTCAGGCGCTGCATCTCGTCGGCCACCAGCGTTTTGGTGCCCAGGCATTCAACGATGCTGGCCAAGTAGAACGGCCCGACGTCCACCACATAAGCCGACTCGCCGCGCGAAGCAGCCACTTCCTGAAAACCTTTGTCCACCAGATGCCGCGCGGTGCTGGCGGCAGCACGTTGCGCGGCCACTTTCAGAGGATCGATCAGGTCGTACTGCACCCCCGCCTGTTCGTAGGTGAGAGGGCTGGCTGCGGGCGTTGCGGAAGCAGGTCTGGGAACGGGTGTGGAAGGCGGCGTCATGGCTGCTGATTATCCCTGCCCCCATAGAATGCCCGGCATGGCCTACGTCGTCCTCGCCCGCAAATACCGACCGCGCAGTTTTGCGCAGATGGTGGGGCAGGAACACGTGGTGCAGGCCTTGAGCAACGCGCTGACGCAGGGGCGTTTGCACCATGCCTACCTGTTTACGGGCACTCGCGGCATCGGCAAGACGACCGTCAGCCGCATCCTGGCCAAGAGCCTGAACTGCACCGGGCCCGATGGCACCGGCGGTATCACCGCTGAACCGTGCGGCGTGTGCCAGGCCTGCACCGAGATCGACGCCGACCGCTTCATCGACTACATCGAGCTCGACGCTGCCAGCAACCGCGGCATCGACGAAGTGCGCGACATGATCGAACGCGCCGCCTACAAACCTGGCGTGGGCCGCTTCAAGGTTTTCATGATCGACGAAGCGCACCAGCTGACCAAAGAAGCCTTCAACGCGCTGCTGAAAACGCTGGAAGAGCCGCCCGACTATTTGAAGTTTGTGCTGGCCACCACCGACCCTGAAAAGATGTTGCCCACGGTGTTGAGCCGCTGCCTGCAATTCAACCTGCGGCCGATGGCGCCGCAAACCGTGCGTGAACACCTGCAACGGGTGCTGACGGCCGAAAACGTGCCTTTTGATGACGGCGCACTGGCGCTCCTGGCGCGCGCGGCACGCGGATCGATGCGTGACGGGCTGTCGCTCACCGACCAAGCCATCGCCTATGGCGGCGGGCAGCTGTCGCAAGAGGTGGTGCGCACCATGCTGGGCAGTGTCGACCGCGGCCACACGCTGGCACTGGTGCAGGCCTTGGCCGCCAACGACGGTGCGGCCGTGCTGGCGGTGGTGGACGGATTGCGCGGCCTGGGCTTGTCGGCCGCCGCCACGCTGGATGAACTGGCGCTGCTGTTGCAGCAAATGGCCGTGGAGCAGTCGGTGCCGGGCGCGCTGGACGAGCAGGA
>JANNMQ010000772.1:0-2087 GCA_031398045.1 Rubrivivax sp. | reverse complement strand
GCCCTGGATGGACCCACACTGGTCACCCGGGCCGCACTGGGGGCCGGGGGCCGGTCGGTGTAGACCACGCTGCCGTCGGGCTGCACCACCTTGTACTGCGCCCAGGCCGGCCCCAAGGCCCAGGTGCCGGCTGCAGCCATCACCAGATAACGCAAAACGGTGCCAGGTTTCATGGTGTTTTCATTCGGTAGCGCGGGTGCAGGTTTTGCGGACAGCGTGACCCTGAGGGTGGTGACGGTGGCCGCGGGATGAGCAGCGGCAGGTCGCCAAATCTAGCCTGGGGCCAGCGCGGCGACAAGACGGCTGCCACGCTGTGGGCGCGCGCTGCACCCCGCAGCGTGCAACATCACACGGGTTGCAGGCGCCCAACGGTTGTGCATGGCTCAGGCCAAGCCCTGGTGTCGCAACAGTGCGTCCATCTGCGGGTCGCGGCCGCGGAAGGCGCGAAAGCTCTCCAGCGCCGGGCGGCTGCCCCCCACTTCCAGAACCTCGCGCCTAAAACGTTCACCGGTGGCAGCGTCATACACGCCGGCTTCTTCAAAGGCCGCGTACGCATCGGCCGACAGCACTTCGGCCCAGGCGTAGCCGTAGTAGCCCGCGCCATAACCACCGTCAAACAGGTGGTTGAAGGTGTTGGCATAACGCAAAAAGGGTGGTGCTGCAACGGGCTGCACTTCAGCACACACTTCGTCCGCCAGTTGCTGTATGCGGTCAGCGGCGGTGGGCTCGACATGCAACCGCATGTCAAACAGCGCATATTCACATTGGCGCAGCAGGTGCAGCCCACTTTGAAAGTTACGTGCCGCCAGCATGCGGTCGAACAAGGCGCGCGGCAGGGGCTCACCGGTGTCGACATGGGCCGTCATCGGCTGCAGCACGCTCCATTCCCAGCAGAAGTTTTCCATGAACTGGCTGGGCAGCTCCACGGCATCGCCTTCCACGCCGGCAATACCCGAAACCGCCAGGTCGTCCACGCGCGTCAGCACATGGTGCAGGCCATGGCCAAATTCGTGGAACAGGGTGATGACGTCGTCGTGTGTCAACGTGGTGGGCTTGTCGCCCGCTGGCGGCGTGAAGTTGCACACCAGGTGCGCCACCGGCAACTGCAGGGTGCCTTCAGGGCGGCGCCAGCGGCTGCGCGTTTCGCCCATCCAGGCGCCGGGCTGTTTGCCGGTGCGGGCATAGAGGTCCAGGTACAGGGCTGCCACGGCCTGCTCGCCTTCAGGGCCGGCGCGCCAGACGCGGTAGTAGCGCACGTCAGAGTGCCACACCGGCGCCACGGCGGGGCGGATGGCCACACCAAACATGGTCTGCACGAGCTGGAACAGCCCTTGCAGCACACGCGGTTCAGTGAAGTACTGCTTCACCTGTTGGCTGCTGAAGTCAAAGGCCTGCTGCTTGAGTTTTTCACTGGCATAGGCGCGGTCCCAGGCTTGCAGGTCGTCCAGCCCCAGTTGCTGCGCTGCGAAGCTGCGCAAGGTCTGCAGGTCCTTCTCGGCCGAGGGGCGCGCGCGGCGGGCCAGGTCACGCACAAACTGCAGCACGGTGTCTGGCGTCGCGGCCATCTTGGCTTTCAGTGACAGCTGAGCGAAGTTGGGGCTGCCCAGCAGCTGCGCTTCTTCCTGGCGCAGCTGCATCATTTCCTGCATCAACGCGGAGTTGTCCAGCTCTGGCGCGCCGAAGGAACTGGCGCGTGTGCTGTAGGCGCGGTACATCTTTTCGCGCAGGCTGCGTTGGCTGGCGTACTGCATCACCGGCTGGTAACACGGTGCCTGCAAGGTCAACTTGTAGGCCGGCTGGCCGTCGGGCAGGCGTGCACCATCGGCTGCGGCCAGGGCCGCCTGACGCACGTCATCGGGCAGGCCGTCCAGCTCGGTTTCTGCCACCAGCAGCGCAAAAGCATCGGTGGCGTCCAGCACATGGTCGCCAAACTGCTGCGCCAGCACGCCGCTGCGGTCCTGGATGGCGGCGTAGCGCTCGCGCGCGGCGCCTTGCAGTTCAGCACCGCCCAGCACAAAGTCACGCAGGGCATGGGCCACGGCCCGGGTGCGTGCTGCGGTCAGCTGCGCTGCGCCGGGGCTGGCCGC
>JANNMQ010000763.1:0-18397 GCA_031398045.1 Rubrivivax sp. | reverse complement strand
ATGCGCTCGGGGCTGTAGCCGACGAAGAAGTCCTGCTTCCATTTCATGCCCGATTCTTTTTCCAGTACCGGGATGCAGACCTCTTCCGTGGCACCGGGGTAGACGGTGGATTCGTAAACCACGATGGCACCCTTTTTCATGTGCCGGCCGACGCTGGTGGACGAGCCCACCAAGGGCCTGAAGTCGGGGATGTGCGCTTCGTCCACCGGCGTGGGCACGGCCACGATGATGACGTCGGCCTCGGCCAGCATGCGCGGGTCGTCGGTGTAGACCGCATGCGTGGCGGCTTGCACCTCGGCGTCGGTCAGCTCGCGTGAAGGGTCGGTGCCACGCTGGCAGGCCTGTACCTTGTGCTTCGCGATGTCAAAGCCGATGGTGCGCATCTGCTTGCCAAATTCCACCACCAGCGGCAGACCCACGTACCCCAATCCAATGACAGCCAGTGTTTTCATATGTTTTTTTTCCTCACAGTGCTCTATCAAAACGCTTTCCGTTACCCATTCGTCACGGCGCAGGCGCTTCCAGTGCTTTCAACGTGGTTCCAAATTGCCCCATGTGGGTACCCACCAGTCGCTTGAGCGCAGTTTCGGCGTCTTCCAGGCTGTTGGGCGCGAGGCCCATTGGGGCGTAAAAAATCAACACCGCAGAGTCATCGCCGCGGCCGCTCAGCCGGTGCAGGGCCAGCATCAGTTTGGCACGCACGTCGCTGGTGGTGTAGACCTCACCACCCAGCCAATAGGTCTGCCAGACCAGCAGCCGCTGCGCCGAAGGGCTGCCGGGTGTGCCAGGGCCGCGCATCAAGGTCTGCCTGAACTGCAAATCCTGCCCCACGGCGCTGACGCGCTGCACAGAACTCGACACCTGGGCCCACTGCGTTTCTTCCACCCGCGACAGGCTGTTGTTGGACGTCACCAGTTTGTTCTGGCGGCCTTGTTCGCGGTAATAGCCGGCCCAGACAGCCACCGTGGTGGGCTGTGATCCCGCACGCCCGGGCGCCACATACACCCGGCTGTCGGTGCTGCGTGCGCCGCTGAAAGCAGGCACCCATTCGGTGATGCTCTTCGGGCCTGGTGTCCATTCCGTACCCAGCTGCGCCGGCAACTGCAGGGCTTGCAACGGGTCGGTGCGCGGACGTTCCAGTGACCACAGCACCGCGTGCACACTCAAAAGCACCGCCACGGCACCGGCCGAAGTGGCCCACAGGCCGGCCAGCGAGCGCGCCTGGCTGCTCGTATCGGCGAGGCTGAAGGCGCCCGCAGCCCCCGTGCGCTGCGTGGGTGGGTCGTTGGCTTGCGACCAACGAGATCCGATCATGAACATGATGCCGATGACAAGGCCAAAAAACACCCAGCCGTAGATCAGGTGATCCACACCCACGGCCAGCCGGTTGCCCGAGTAGTGCCCCAGCATGACGATCATGTAAGCGCGCAGCCAGTTGGCAACGATGGGCACGATGATGGACACGGCCACAAACACCAGCCGCCGCTTCCAGGATGTGTAGTTCAAGTAGGCAAACAGCGTCCCGACCATGAATGAGGCAATCAGATAGCGCACCCCGCTGCAAGCCTCGACCACCGACCAATTGCCCGAGGGGATGACAAACTGCAGGCCTTCTCGGTAGACCGGTATGCCGCTGAACTGCAAGGCCATGATGGTGAAGTCAGCCGTGTGCTCCATCATCAGCGGCACCAGAAACAGGCCGATGGGCACCGCGAAGTACAGGAACAGCAGCGGGAACAGCAGCAGCTTGGCCACCGCAAACCCGTACACCGCTGGCACGGTCAGGATGACCAGGCTGACCAGCGCAAACTGCGTGGCCGCGTTCACCACCGCCAGTTCACCCACCAGCCACAGCAGACAGGCGCCCGCTATCACGACCAGCATCCACGGTTTCGCACGCAATGGCAGATCGGCCAGTGCAAAACGCTGGCGCCAGACCAGCCACATTGAAATGGGTGGCACCAGATAGGCGTGCGCAAAAGTCTCTGATCGGTCGTAGGTGGCGATCATCTCGACCACCGTGTCACGGAACAGCACCAAAAGGCACAGCACCACCAGCAGGCCGGGCAGCAAACGCATGGCTTTGTTCTCAGGGCGCAATGTGCTGTGCAGGATGGCGCTCACGGGTGCACTCCGGCAGCTTGCGCCAGGTAACGGTCCAGCCGTGACATGCGCTCGACCCAGCTGTAGGTGGAACAAACAAAACGCCGTGCGGCACGGCCCAGCTCATCCGCTGCGGGACGGTCGGCGAGCAGGCGCTCCAGCTGTGCCGCAAAGCCAGCTGCATCAGCGGCGGCCAACAGGTGCTGGCCATGCTGCGCCTGCAGTGAATCGGCACATTCCAACGTGGTGACTACTGGCCTTGACATCGCCATCGCTTCCAAGGTCTTGTTGCTGATGCCGCGCACCACGCGCAGCGGGGCTACCACGGCAGCCGCATGCTGCAACCAGGGTCTGACATCGGCCACCGCGCCCGTGACGGTGACACCCACACCGGCCAAAGCACGCACCACAGAGATCGGATTGCGCCCGACGATGTAGAAGCGCAGCTGTGGCCAGCGCTGCCGCAAGGCGGGCAGGATGTGGTCTGCAAACCAGCATACGGCGTCGACGTTGGGGTGGTAGTCCATGGTGCCGACAAAGGTCACTGGCAGCTCGTTGTGCGCGTAAGGCGAGCTGCGACCGTCAAGCGCATCGAAGTAGGCGGTGTCTACTCCGTTACCCAACACCTCCACACGGGCCGCGCTTTCAGGGGCCAAGCTCTTAAACAGCGCGGCTTCACGAAGCGTAGCGAAAAGTGACAACTTGGCCTGCTGCGCACCACGCCGCTCTTCTGCCAGCAAACAAACAGCTTCACGCCGGAAGATCCAGGACATGGGCCAGCGGTGCAGGCTGCCGTAGTCGCCCCACTTGGCAGAGTCGACGTCGTTCATGTCGGCTATCAAAGGTGCCCCTACCATTTGTGCGTACTGAAGCATGCTGGATGAATGCACGATCACGGCATCCACCCGGCGCCGCGTACTGGCCTGCTTAACCCAGCGGGCCATGCCGGCGTCGCTGTAGTACGCCACCGTCAGCGGTTGGCTCCCCAGCAGTGCGCCCAGGCTGCGCACACGCGCCAGCGGTGGGTGCAAACGCGCCGCATGCAAGTCGGCGCAAAGGGTGCGCACGTGCGGTACATGCTGTTCGTCATTGGCGTCGTCCACAAAAGTGCCCAACATCAGGTGATGCCGCTGCCCCAGGTGGCGCAGCAACTGGTAGGCGTGGATCTTGTCGCCCTTGTCAGGCGGGTACGGTATGCGGTGGGTGAGCAACAAGATGTTGGCCATTGCTCGTCAACCCAGCCCGCGCACGACCATCGGGCCCAGCCAGTTGGCCACCCCCAGCGGCAGCCGGCGCCAAGTGGCAATCATCAGCTTGTACTTCGTGTTGGCGGGGTTGTTTTGCGGCACGGCATCGCGCTTGTAGAGCTGGTATTCGTAGTGCAGCGGCGTCGGCTCGAAACCCCAGTTTTTCTTGAACGCATACGGGCCCGTGCCTTGTTTGCTGCGGCCGTAGTCAAAGGTTTTCAATCCGCGCGCACAGGCCTTGCGCATCAGCTCCCAGTACTTGAAGTCATTGGCGGCCAGGTCGCGCGCCGCCACGTCGTCGCCCGCGTAGTACGGCAACACCTCGTCGCGGAAATAAAAACTCAACACCGAGGACAACACCTGGCCCGTGGGGCCCGTCACCGTCAGCACTTCGCAGTCGGGGCCGAACTCCTGCAACAGGCGATCGAAGTAACGCTTGGGCATGGCCGGTGTGCCGTGGCGCAGCACGTTGTCGGCGTAGACGGCAAAAAAGCGGTCAACGGTGGAGTCGATGTGGCTGACCAGCCCATTTTTGATGCCCTTGCGCACCATGGCCCGCTGCTTGCGCGGGATGGCCAGCATGTTGGCTTCTTCATCAGCCAGGATGGTTTTTCGGAAGGTGACGTACAGGTCTTGCTGCGGCCAGTTTTCATGGCGGCGGTTGACGTGGCGCAGCTCCAGGTGCTCCACCCCCAGCTGCTCGGCCAGACGCTGGGCGTGTGCTTCCAGCGCCACTGCGCTGGCCTCGTCCAGGGCTGCCACACCCCCGTACACCGCAAAGGGCAGGCTGGTGAGCGCGTTGCCAAACAGCATGGTCTTGACGTGAGCCAACGGCAGCACACCGGTGATACGGCCCGCTTCGTGCGCATACAGGTAGTGTGTGGGATGCCGGAAGACATCACGCAGGATGCGTTGCCAGCCCGCACGGTGAAAAAACGTAGCGCCGGGACAAGTCAGCACAAACGCATCCCACGCCTGGGAACCTGCGTGGTCGTCGGGAGAAAGCAATGCAATGGTGGGCACGTTTCGGTTCAGGGCTCAGTGGGCGACCGTCGGTCGCGCCAGAAAAATCTGGTCCATGCGACCCCATTGAAAGTCGACCATCAGCTGCCGCAAGCGGCTTTCCATGCGCGGGATGTTGACGTAATGGCGAAACCGCGTTTTCAGGTCAATACCGGGCACACGGGGTTGGCCGACGTCGATTTCCCAAGGGTGGAAGTAGAAGATGGCAGGCTCGCGTTCTTGGCGGTTCACGCGCTTGAGCAACCAGCGCGACGCAGCGTAGGGCAACAGCCTGAAATAGCCGCCGCCACTGGACGGCAGGTTGTGTTTGCCCATGCGCACGGTGGTGATGGGAATTTCCAGCAGGCCGGCGCCCACCCGGTAGGCGAAGCGCGGTGAATCGGGCATGCCGTAGTGGTCGTGTTTGATGGGGTAGACGCTGCTGCTGTAACGGTAGCCGGCACGGTCCAGCACCTCGAACGCCCAGAGGTTTTTCACACCGATGGAAAAACTGGGCGCCCGGTAACCAATGACGGCCTGGCCGCTCAGGTCTTCCAGCAGCGATTTGGCCCGCGTGACGTCGTCTGTGAAGGCTTGCCGGCTCAGGTCGCTGGCGCGTTCGTGGCCGTACCCATGGCTGGCCAGTTCGTGGCCTCCCGCCACGATGCTGCGCACCAGTTGAGGGTAACGTTCGGCGATCCAGCCCAGGGTAAAAAAGGTGGCCTTCACATCACGCTCGGCCAACAAGGCCAGGATGCGGTCCACATTGCGCTCCACGCGGCACTCGGCAGCGTCCCAGTTGGCGCGGGCAATGTACGGCGCAAACGCCGAGACTTGGAAGTAGTCCTCGACGTCGATGGTCAGCGCGTTGCGCAAAGTGGGCGGAGACATGGGTTCGATTCGGGTCGGTGCAAAGGGCTGTGCGGTGGAGTTTTGGCAACCAGGTTCTCGTCGGCGGCGGTGTTGCGGCAAGGCCAGCCGGGCCACCCCAGCCGGTGCCGTTCAGGGCCCTGGTTCGGCGGGAGGTTTTTTCACCGCGTTCACCAGTTGCTGCAGCATGTTCAGCGTTTGCACGTTGATACGTTCGAGGCGCAGCAGGCTCTTTTCAAGCCGCTGAAACTGGTCGCCGCGTTGGTCCGCGGTCAGCGCGGCTATCTGCTGGCTCATCAACTCGGCGTTGTCGGGGCTCAAGGCCACCTGGTTCAAGTCGACATCCAGCATGGCACCCGCCATGCCCCCCGGCATCGTGGGCTCACCACGCAACGACACGGCCGACGTCGGGTTGCGCGCAGGCACCGTGTTTTCCTGTTGAAATTCCTGCACCACTTCCTTCACGTCTTCGGCGGTCAGGTGCGTGCGGCCGGACAGGAAGCCAGCAAGCAACAGGCGGTCGCACAAACCATTGATGCGCCGCGGAATGCCACCGCTGGCCTTGAAGATGCCTTCTATCGCTTCGGGCTCGAAAGTCGGTTTTTCTTTGGCACCCGCGCATTTCAGTCGGTGATCGATGTAGCCCCGCGTCTCGTCCATGTCCAGTGGGCCGATGTGGCAAGTGGCCGCCACGCGCTGGCGAAACTGCTCCATCTCGGGCTGCTGCAAAATTTCGCGAAACTCAGGCTGCCCCACCAAAAAACTCTGCAGCAGCGCCTGGTTGCCAAACTGAAAGTTGGACAACATGCGCAGTTCTTCCACTGCGCGCGGCGTCAGGTTTTGCGCCTCGTCCACCACCAGCAAGCAGCGTTTGCCCTTGCTGGTCTGGCTGATGAGAAAGGCCTCCAGGGTGATCAGCAGCTCAGACTTCGGCACGTCCTTGACGCGAAAACCAAAAGCCGCACCCACCATGCGCAGGGTGTCTTCAGCGCCGAGCTGGGTGGTTACCAGATGGCCCGTGATGACGTTGCTGCCGTGCAAGCCTTCAATCAGCGAGCGCAGCACCATCGTCTTGCCCGCACCAATTTCGCCAGTGATGACGATGAAGCCCTCGTTGCGTGACACACCGTATTCAAGGTAGGCCTTGGCCCGGCGGTGTTGCTTGCTGGCGAAATAAAAATTGGGGTCAGGGTTGAGCTGAAAAGGCTTGCTGCTCAGACCGTAGAAGGCTTCGTACATATCAGAACCGCACGCTGAGCGAACCCGTCAATGCGGTGTCGCGGGTGGAGAAGGAGGCACCACTGGAAACGCCAAATCGCGCGCCGACGCCGACCGAGGTGTTGCGACTCAGCGCCGTGAACACGTTCGATGACACCGATTTCAACGTGCTGTCGGTCTGGCCGGGTGCGGAATTGACCTGGTAGTTGACATACAAGCCCACGTTGGTGACCGGTGTCAGCCGGTGCGACACGCTGGCATCCAGGCCCCTGTATTTCAGTGAGCTGGAGCGTGGCAAAGCGCTCAGGTTCTCCAGCGGTTCGCTGCTGCCGGCAAGGCCGCGAATGGCAATGGTGGTGCGCGGCAGCAAGTAGGTGTAGGTCAGTTCGTCCCGACGCTGCAGCGTGACGGCCGTTGTCAGAAAGCCCCCTCCAATGACGGAATTGGGGTTCTGCCCGGTCTGTTGCAGCAGGGCCAAAACGCGGATGAAACGCAACAGCTCATTGGGCTCCACCGATTGGTACTGCCGCATGTAGACCTGCAGCAGCGTCTGCGGCTGATCGTTGGTGGCCACGTCACGCGTGCTGGTGAAGCGCAATGCCGAACGGCGGAGCCGATGCTCCAGCGTGACCTGGAAACTGTCGCCGAAGTAACGTTTGTCGCCGCTGACGCTGACCACGGTTCTGTTCGACGGCGTCCAGCTCAGGCTGCCGCCCCAGTTGTCATAGGTGCGTCTGTCCAACGCACCCACGTTGGTGGACTCCTGGCCAGCGCGCGCCGACAGTGACACATCGGGCAGCGGTGTGGCGATCACTGAGGCCACCACGCGGTAGTTGTCGGTGGTTCGCCCACCTTTGTAGGTCAAACGGTCCTGTGACGCCGCCAGGCCCCAGCCCAACACCGTACCGCGGCGCGGCGACGACAGGTTCAGCGACGACCCGACCGTGCTGGAGTCGCCAGCTGAAACGCCGCGCACCTCGGTGGCGCCGGCCTTCAGGCGAAGTTCGTAGTCGGCCAGCCCCGCCAGTTCTCCGCGTGCGTAGGGCGACACCAGCAGATTCAGCACTTCGCGCTGGTTGCTGTTCGAGGCCAGGCTGTTGACCGAAGTCTGCTGCCCCAGTGCCTGTACCAACTGTTTGCTCACGTTTGCACGTGCGTCCACGTACATCCAGCCCGGCACCGCCTCCGCGCGCCCGGCCGCATCAAGGCTGTTCTGAAAGGTATTGAGTTCGGTGCGGCGCGAGTACACGCTGCCCAGCAGCTGGTAGTTCAGCGAGCCCTGGATGCGGCCCGATTGTTTGGACACCTGCAACCCCGGCCCCAGCTGCATGACCAACTCGCCAGGCTGGCTGGCACCGGAGCGGTTGTGCACATCCAGGTATTCGGCCGATGCATTGAACGTGGGCACCAGCACGTAAGACCTGGAAACGGTGGCATCTTGCGCCACGGCAGGCATGCACGCACAAGCCAACCAGATCAAGCTGCGCGCAAAGGGTGCACGCAACCGGGCCACGGGCTCGGGACGCAATGCCCGCCGTCGGGGTCTGCGGTTCATCGTTTTCGCGGCGCTCAGGATCTGGCCCGACCCGCACCCTCACCAGCAACCAATGCGGCCTGCGAGGGCGGCCCGGAATCGCCGGACTCCAGCCCGCCATCGGCGGCGGCGGTATCTCCCCCGTAGCCGTAGCCGTAGTCGTAGCCATAGCCATAACCGTAGCCATAGCCGCCATAACTGCCGTAGCCGCCAATGGCATCGGGCCGGGCCTTGTTCAAGACCATCATCTTCACCGGGCAGGACTCGATGGCGGCCAAAGCCTGCTGCACCGTGCCCTGCAGCGTGCGGTCGGCATGCACCACCACCACGATCTGCCCCATGTGGGTGGCCAGCACGCGCGATTCAGTGGTCAGCAGCAGGGGCGGGCTGTCAAAGATGATGATGCGGTCAGGGTAGCGCGTAGACATGTCGTGCAGCAGCTTGGACATGGCATCGCTGGCCAGCAGTTCGGTGGCCTTGGCGTGCGGCGTACCGCTGGGCAATATGGTCAATTTATCCACATTGGTGCGCAGCAAAACACCCGACACGTCGGCCTTGCCTTCCAGCAAGTCCAGCAGCCCGGGCGCTTGTTGCAGGCCCAACATGCGCAAGATCGAAGGCCTGGCAACGTCGGCGTCCACCAACATCACGGTGTGGTCCAACTCGGCGGCCATGCTCATGGCCAAGTTGATGGACGTGAAACTCTTGCCTTCGCCCGGTAAAGCACTGGTCACCATGATCAGATTGCCGTGCTTGATGGATGCCGCGCCGCGGCCGATGGCATTGGCCAGCAAAGGGCGCTTGATGACGCGGTACTGGTCCGCCATTTGCGACCGCGGCGCAGCTGGTGTCACGATGCCCGAGGCTGCAATGGCCTCCAGGTTGAGCGTCACGCGCTTGGACTGGGCCACGTTGTCCCACTGGCTGTCTGGTGCCGCACCAGTGCGCGCGGCATCTTTGCGCGCGACCGTAGGCCTGGGTTCACTGGCGAACCCCTGCTGCTGGCCACCACCCGCCTGCGGCGCAGTGGTCTCAGCAATTTCTGGCATCACCACACCAGCCTGGCGCAATTGCTCCAGGCGCTGTGCGGCTTGTTCAATCAGGCTGCTCATCGGTTCAACCCCCGTAGCGATTCATCAAAGTCATCGCGATGAGTCCCGCAATGAACAAACCCACCAAGCCTCCCGATGCGGTCACGAAGCGGAACAATCCGACCCGTTCACGCCGCCTGTCTTCATCGGAAATCAAACCCGTCACCACACCCAACAGCGGCAAGCCCGTCTTGGCGCGCAATTCGTTGCCATCCGAAAAGGTCGGGCGCAACTGAGACGCGGCAAAGGCAAACAGCAAACCAGCAGCCAGCGCGCTGACCAGCGCCAGCGGCAGCAGCAGCAGCCGGTTGGGCGAAACCGGCTTGGGTGACACCCGCGGCGGGTCGATCAGCCGGAACTCGGCCACGCCCGAGGCCACATCCAGTTCACCGGACATCACCGCCGACTGGCGGCGTGCCACCAGGTCTTCGTAGTTTTTCTTCGTGATGGCGTAATCTCGATTGAGCTGAGCGGCTTCGGCTTCAATCTGGGGCGCAGTTCTCAGCGACTCTTTGATCTGGTTGTAGCGGCCGGCATATTCGTCCACACGCGCCTGCAGCGCCGCCACCTGCACTTCGGCCGTGGCCATCATGCGGTTCAGTTCTTGCACTGCCAGGTTCTCGGCTGCGACGGGCGCCGGCGCTGCAGGTGCTGCGGCCGCCTTGCGCTGCAGTTCAGCCACTTCTTTTGATTTGGCAGTTTCAAGATCGGCGAGCAAACGCCGTGTGTTCAGCACATCGGGATGCTGCTCGGTGTAGCGCTGCAACAGGTTGTCCAGGCTGCGCTTTTGCGCCTCTATGCGTGCATCGATCTCTGGCGTGGACACGGCCAGGTTGGACTCTTGCAACAGATTCGGCAGCGCCGTGGAAGCCCCACCCGCACCACGCGCTTCCGTCAACTGGCGCCGCGCCGCATCACGAGACTTCTCGGCCTCACGCAATTGCAGCTTGGCGCTTTCCAACTGACCGCCAATCTCGGACAGACGGGTGGCCACGTCTTTGCCGTCCGGGCCCTGACGATCCAGGTTGCGCAGTCGGAACTCCTTCATGCGGGCTTCGGCTTCTTCAAGGCGGGCCTCAAAGGTCTTGATCTGCTCGGCCAGGAAAGTCTTGGCAGAGTCGGTGTCTTTCCGGCTTGCGCCCAATCCCGATTCCACAAATATGGAAACCATGGACTGGATGACTCGTTTGGCCTTGTCTTGTTCAGCGTCGCGGTAGGCCAGCGAATACAAGTTCACGCCCCCGGCGGTCTGGATTTGTATGCCCTTCATCAAGCGCTCGACCAGGGCTTCCTGTTCGCTCTTGGACTGGCTTTTCAGGTCCAGGTCGGCCATCCGGATCAACTTGTCAACGTTGGGCCGGCTCAGCAGCGTACGGCTGAGCATGGAAATCTGCTGCTCCACGTTGGGCTGTACGGCAAGGCCCGACATCAGTGGCTTGAGTATCGAATCGGTGTCGACGTAGATGCGTGCCGATGCCTCGTATTGATCGGGTATGCGCCAGATGATCATCACGGTCAGCGCCGCCACCACCCACGCTACCATCACGGCCGGCCAGCGGAACTTCCACATGCCGCGGACGGTTGCCAATATCTGTTGTGCTATTTCTTGCATGGTTGGGTCTGTGGCTAAGCCAGGGCACCACAATGGCACCGGGGCAGCATGGGAAGGCCAGGGACACAGGCCGCGAGGCCCGCTGTCTGTCAGCCCACAGGCATGCTTGCTCTAAGGCTCTGATGCTCTACCAGTGGTCCTAGAAGAAGCTTTGCGGAATGATGAGGATGTCGCCAGGACGCATGTCGACGTTGGCAGAAACATCACCCCGTTTGACGAGGTCCTTCAGCCGCACGGCGTACTGTTTGTTGCCTTCTGCGCTGCGCAGAATCGAGGCTCCGTTGCCGTCAGCGAAGTCTGTTAGGCCGCCCACAGCGATCATCACGTCCAGCAACGTCATCTTCTGTTTGTAGGGCAGAAACTGGGGCTTCGCAGCTTCTCCCACCACCCGGATCTGTTCGCTGTAGGGGCCCACGAAGCTGGTCACGATGACGGTGACCACCGGGTCACGGACGTAGGTTGAAAGCTTCTTTTCAATGTCGCGTGCAACTTCTGAAGACGTCTTGCCCTGCGCCACCAATTCATCCACCAACGGGGCAGAAACCTTTCCGTCCGGGCGCACAGGCACCGACAGAGAGAGTTCGGGGTTGCGCCAGACGATGATGTTCAGGTTGTCGCCAGCCCCAATCACGTAGCTGTAGTCAGCCAAAGCGGTGTTCGCGGGCGCCGCAGGCAATTTGGCAGAGCCAGCGCAACCCACCAGCAGCAATGTCAACACGGCTGCAGCGGCGCGAGATGCGGCGACAGTGGTACGAACAAATCTTGTGATCAAGGCAAAACTCCAGTCGGGCGCGGCACTGTAGGCCCGCGTAGGTGTCAAGTCGGCATTTACAAGACCGCAGCAGGGCATCGGTGACCCACACCAAGCCAATGAAGAAGCGAATGATGGCATAGCCACCCCTTGGAGAAACACATGCCAAGTTACAGCTTTAGGGGTGCGCGGCACTTTTTTCACGTTCGGTCACGCGGCGTCAATGGCTGCACTTTCCCCTGCCAGGGCTGCTTGGGCACACCCAGATTTGCCTGCCTGGTACCGTGGCTCAGTCCGCTTGAGACCTGTGTGTCGCGCCTTCTGGAGCTCGCCTATTGGCTTCGCCAACCAAGTTGTGCGTGCCTGCTCTCACGCATCGTCGGCCTCCCGTCAGCAGCTTGAGCTTGAGCTTGAGCTTGAGCTTGATTGCGACCCGACACACAAAGCCCGATGCTCAGTGCGTTTGCGCTCGCAAACACGTGAAATTCTGAAAAACTACAAACGATTCGAATGTTGTGAGACGGCTCTCTTTTTCCATTCCTTGAAATCGTACAGGCAACTTCAGTGCCTGATTGCAGTCACTTCGAACCCACAAAGAAGGAGCTTTCGTTGGTTCCAATCTGGTTTTTAATCAGCCTGAAACATTCGAATGTGCTGCACAAAACGGTCACAGACCGGCGGGTGAGGTGGGCCGAAATCCTTTTGCCAACCCATCTAGAGTGTGCGCCGCACCTGGCCCACACTCTGGGCTCGTGCCCTTCTCACCCAAAGCCGCGCATTCCTGAACAAGCACCCCGGGGTCAAGGGGGGACAGAGTCAACATTTATGCGCTGTCGCTACCTACAATCGGTCGAGACGGTCACGCCAGTCGGAGAGTGTTTATGAAGAGCGAAGATGTAAAGAACCACAGCGCAGACGATCAGGCGTCGACCAAGGTGGTGGGCGCTGGTTTGAGCCGCCGTGCATTGTTGCGGGCAGGCGCAGGGGCCAGCCCTGTTCTGCTGTCGCTGGCCAGTGGCCCCGTGGCGGCGAACCCTTTTGCAAACAACGGCACCTGCACCCTGGCCTCTTCGTTTGTGTCTGTTGCTACTTTCAAGAGCCGAAATCCAACCGCCACGACTTTGAGGTGCGCACAGCAAGACGCTGACTACTGGCGCAGCCTGGCAGCCACGGCCCCAGCAACGCCCAGTCTCAACGTGACGGTGTCGACGTTGCTAGGAAACACAACGTCCACTTACAACGGCA
Source organism: Rubrivivax sp. (assembly GCA_031398045.1). GTDB lineage: Bacteria > Pseudomonadota > Gammaproteobacteria > Burkholderiales > Burkholderiaceae_C > Rubrivivax. The sequence continues at coordinate 5,724 of JANNMQ010000763.1, read as the reverse complement.
TGTTCGTCAAGGACGTGTTGCTGGCCCCGCTGCCGACCAGTGGCCCCGTGCAGACAACTGGGGAGCTGGGCACATTGCAGCACCTGCTCGCCTTGGCCTTGAATCTGAATGCGGGATTCATGACTGCTGGTGCTGGTTTTGACCTTGCCTACATACAGACCATCTGGTCGAACTACAAGTTCAATGGCAACCGTTACAAGAAACCAGGCTCGGAAATCGACTGGGGTGACGCCGAGATCATTGCTTGGGCGCGCCTGCTGCTGGGCTACACCCTGCTGCCCTGATTATTGAACCTGCTCCGGCCATTGGCGCAGTGGCCCGCTTCGCAGCCGTCGAAGGGCTGGCTGTGCACAGTTGGCCGTCTGAGAGCGTGGCTGCCGTTTTTTCTGCGCAGACTGTTCGAACGCTGTTGGTCAGCGAAGTGGCCGCTGCTGTGCTGGATCTCGCAGGAACCCGGCCTGTGACCTGTGCAGAGGCGGCGGCTCTGCTGTGCACCACCGATCCGCATTTAGACTCTGAGGCTGCTGACGTTGACGCTGATAGGGCGTTGATGGAAGAAACCATCACTGGCTTGGTTGCAGCCGGGTTGCTGCGCCGTGTGGAATGACCGCCCGTCTGAATGAGCTTTCGCTATCCGAAACTAAAAGGCGGTTGAACAGCGCCACGGGACTGCGTTTGCAAATGGGTCCCTTCGTGGCCGCAGTTCAGACCCCTTTGGCGCAAGTTGCCAATTCCATCCGCGCACTCTACGCCGATTATTCGTTGGTCGAGGAAGACGAATTCACTGACTTTTCGGTCAGCGTTCGACGACCCGCAGGATTGAGGCGTTATTGGAATCCGCAAGTCACCTTTGGCCTGGATGGGCAAGAACCATTTAACCCTTTGCCCGGGGACCAGGGATTCCCGCTGTTGGAATGGGGGTTGAATTGGTGTGTGTATGGCCTGTGCCACCAATACCTCATCTTGCATGCTGCCGTACTCGAGCGCAATGGCCGCGCCCTGATATTGCCTGCGCCCTCGGGCTCTGGGAAAAGTACACTTTGCGCAGCGCTGCTCTTTCACGGCTGGCGGCTGCTGTCTGACGAATTGACGCTGATCAGCCCTCAAACAGGCGAGTTGGTGCCCAACCCCAGGCCTGTCAGCCTCAAAAATGAGTCTATAGCGGTCATTGCCGGGCTTGTGCCGACTGTGCATTTCGGCTCATGCATCGAAGAAACCACCAAGGGTGTGGTTGCCCACTTTGCCGCCCCGGCTTCTGCGCTGGCGCTTGCGCACCGCCGGGCATTGCCGGGCTGGGTCGTCATGCCACAGTACAAACCAGGCTCGAAGACATTGCTGCAACCCCTAGAAAAAGCAAGAACTTTGCTTCAACTGGCCGAAAATGCCTTTAACTACGACATCTACGGTCAAGAAGGTTTTGAGATTCTGGCTCGACTGGTGGACAACAGCGCCTGTTTCACATTTGAATACAGCGACCTCCCGGAGGCCATCGACACTTTTGCCCTCTTGGCCAGCGCGTCAGCCAGCGGCCACGCGGCTTGAAGCTGCCGCCGCGTTGGGCACCTACCTGAGACCGTTGTGACGACCCATGACGACGATCTGCTGGCGCTGGCCCTGAGAGACCCCGCCCGCGCCGCTGCCTGGCGAGGCGCGCAGTGGACGGAGGTTTTTCGACAGGCCCGCTACAGTGGTTTGGCGGGTCGTCTGGCGGAAGCCCTGCTGCGCAACCCCGATCAACCAGCCCCGCTGGGGCCGCCTGCGCTGCGCAATCACCTGGAAGCGTCGCTGCGTGTGTGCGCGGCGCAGCACGCCGAGGTGCTGCGTGAAGCTCGGCACCTGGACCACGCGCTGGCCAGCCTGGGCGCCCCGGTGGTCCTGCTCAAAGGGGCAGCGTACGCTGTTGCGGGTTTGCCCGCCGCACAGGGGCGCATCTTTTCCGATATCGACATATTGGTACCGAAGGCCAGTTTGGCCCGGGCCGAGTCTTTGCTGACATTACACGGCTGGATGACCACAGAGCCATCCGAATACAACCAGCAGTACTACCGACGCTGGATGCACGAATTACCGCCCATGCGTCACATTCAGCGCGGCACGGTACTCGACGTTCATCACAACATATTGCCAGATACAGCCAGACTGAAGCCGGATGCCAGTAAGTTGATCTTGGACGCAACCAAACTACCCGGCACAAAAGTCTTGTATGTGCTGTGCAAGGTTGATATGTTGTTGCACAGCATGACGCATCTTTTCATGAATGACGACATGACACAGGGGCTTCGCGACCTGTCTGATCTGGCCCTGCTGCTGCAGGATCACGATGAAAGCGACGCGCTGTGGTCAAAACTGTCGCCTCGCGCACAGGCGCTTGATCTTGGCCGGCCGCTTTACTACGGGTTGCAGCAACTGTCGAGGGTCATGCACGTCGATGTACCCCAGCAGGCGATGGAACAGGCAGCGGCCCAAGGTCCGGGGCCTGCTGTCGGGCGCGCCATGGATTGGATTTGGTCACAGGCGCTGGCTGCCCCAGCAGCACCACGCACACAGCTGGGCCGTGAGGTAGCGCTTTCTGCACTCTACCTGCGTGGCCATTGGCTTCGCATGCCCCCGCTGATGCTGTTTCGTCACCTGTCGATCAAAGCCATGGGTCTGCACAAAAGCAGTCGCAAAGGCGGTGAATCACCAGACCCATTGCGGGGCTAGCGCACGGTGCGAAGCTCTCCGCCCATGTTTTTCGCTGCTGCGAAGCGCGTGCACAAATGCTCGTCAGGTTTGCGTCGTCTGCACTGCAAGCCCGCCGCAGTGCGTATGCTTACGGTTCAGACAGATGGTTGCCTTGCTTGGTAACAAAAGCAGCCGATGCGGCCTTGGTTTTTCTCCTTGTATAGGCTGATAAATGATGTTCAAAAAACGCGGCCGCAAGCCCCCCTCAACACGGGGATTGTGAGCAGAACAACGCCAGATATACATTTTCACTGCGGTTGTGACCCCCTCCCCACCCCTTCAATCACAAGCAGCCCAGGCTGTTTTCGTGACCGGAGATGGTGTCTGCCGGCGCAGCTTCTTCTACTGAATCCTTCAGATTCCACCGCCTTCGCCGACAACCATGATCCGGATTTTCAACCACTACGTGCACCGAGCGTCGCTGCAGGGCATGCTGTTCGACTTGGGTTGGGTGTTGTTGGTGGCTTTGGTCGTGGTCCTGATGCAGGTGGATCGCCTTGATCAGGTTGTGCCATTGGCTGGGACGCATGTGGTTTCATTCGCTGCGTGCCTGGCTGTCATTGGGGGCGCATCAGGGCTCTATGAACCTGCTTCATATCCCCGTGTTGGGCGCTCATGGTCACGGGCCCTGTTGGTGCTGCTGGTCGCGTTGCCGCTCGCGTACGCCATTTTTGGTCTGCTCCCTGCAGTACTGATCAATAAAAGTGCTATCCAATGGTCGATGATGGCGGGGGTGGCGGCATTGATCTTGAGGCGCGCATACATGGCTCAATCGACGGTCACGCCTGCTGGCCGCGCCCGCATCCTGATTTATGGCGCTGGACCGGCCGCCGAGACGGTGGGCCGCACGCTCAAAGCGTCGGACCCGAATGCACACATCGTGGGCTACCTGGCAGGGCCGAATGAAAAAGACCCCACGGTCCCTGCCAAGGAGCTGCTGACACAAGCCGACACGCTCACCGAAACAGCAAGTCGCCTGGGTGTCGACGAAATCGTCGTCGCTTTGACCGAAAGGCGGGCGGGCAGCATGCCCTTGCGGCAGTTGCTGGACTGCAAGGCTTCGGGTATCAAGGTTTACGACCTGAACACGCACTTTGAGAAGACCCTCGGCCAAATACGCCTGGATTACCTGAACGCCAGTTGGCTCATCTTCGGCGACGGTTTCAATCAAGGCGCCTGGCGAACGGCTGTGAAACGTGTATTCGATATCGTCTGTGCCAGCATCTTGTGCGTGCTGTCGCTGCCTTTGATGTTGATTGCGGCGCTCTTCATCAAGCTGGAAAGTAAGGGGCCTGTGCTGTACCGCCAGGAACGCGTGGGCCTGAACGGGCAGAAGTTCAGCATCGCCAAATTTCGCAGCATGCGTACCGACGCTGAGAAAGACGGCACACCGCGTTGGGCAGCCGCCAATGACGACCGCGTGACACGCGTGGGTCACGTCATACGCAAAGTGCGGATCGATGAGCTGCCGCAGCTTTTTAACGTGCTGCGCGGCGACATGAGCCTGGTGGGGCCGCGGCCCGAACGGCCCTTCTTTGTGGACCAGTTGACGCAGGAAATTCCGTTCTACGCGCTGCGACACAGTGTCAAGCCCGGCGTAACGGGCTGGGCGCAGGTTCGTTATCCCTATGGCGCCACCATAGAAGATTCACAAGAGAAGCTGCAGTACGACCTGTACTACGTCAAGAACCACAGCCTCTTCCTCGATCTGGTGGTGCTGTTTGAGACTGTGGGCGTGGTGCTGACAGGCAAAGGTGCGCGCTGAGTTGAAGTGATGCGCCGCCGGTCCCCGGGGCGCTGCCCGCGCAGGCGTTACAGTGGCCGTTCAAGCAGCGCGGAACTCCGCGCCCTGGCGCTAGGCATGACGGGCCCGTGGCGCTGAGAGGCGGCCTTGCCCAGTCTGCATGACATTGAAAACCATGGGCGCAGGCAACGAAGACATCGCCTTTTACGGCCACGCCCTGGCGGCCGTCATTCATTTGGTGTTTGCCGCCCAGCTGCTGTGGTCTGCCCGGCTGCCTGGTCGGCAAACCAGCAGAGCCTGGATGCTGATTTGCGCGCTGGCCACCAGCAGTGTGTGGGCTGCGCTGTCTGCGGTGGCCGCCCTGGAACCACGGGAAGACTGGAGACTGTGGGCAGCCTGGGCAGACTTGGCCCGATACGCTTTGTGGTTTGTTTTTATGCAGCAGTTGCTGCGCACCGACCGCGATACCCAACTGCCACAAGCCTCACGGATCTTGCGCGTAAGCACCTTGTTCGTGACCGTGGCTGCAGCAGTCTGGCTGGCCATGAAAGGTGCCGGCCCCACGCCGATGCAGGTACCGCGCAGCATGCTGGCGTTTGCGCTGGCGCTTCCCGTGCTGGGGCTGGTCACCGTGGAGCAGGTTTTCCGCAACGTCGGTGACGACGTGCGTTGGGGCGCCAAACCCGTCTGCCTGGGACTGGTCTGCGTCTTTGCATTTGATATCTACGTCTACTCTGAAGCCGTGCTGCTGGGCACGGTCGATCTCGAAGCGGTGGGTCTGCGAGGCGCGGTGCACACGCTGGCGGTGCCATTTCTCTGGCTGGCCGCGCGCAGGCGCAAGGACTGGCTGCGCCGCATGCAGGTGTCGCGCACCGCAGCTTTTTACTCAGCCACGCTGCTGCTGGCAGGCGGCTATCTGCTGTTCATTTCAGGTCTGGGTTACTACGTTCGCTATTTCGGGGGCAGCTGGGGCCGGGCGCTGCAGCTGGGTCTGCTGGTGGTCGGGCTGGCTGCAGGAGGGGTGTTTCTGTTTTCGGGTTCCACGCGCGCGTGGATGAAAGTATTTGTTGGCAAGCACTTTTTCAGCTACCGCTACGACTACCGCGAAGAATGGCTGCGCTTCACCGCCTTGCTGTCATCGCGCCGATCACCCCAAGAAACCGGCGCCATGATCGTGCGGGGCCTGGCCGGCATGGTGGAATGCCCGGCAGGCAGCCTGTGGACAAGGGCCAGCAGCGACGCGCCCTACACCGAGG
>JANNMQ010000762.1:0-4787 GCA_031398045.1 Rubrivivax sp. | reverse complement strand
GCTGACTATGGCTGGGACCAGCGCTTTGAAGCGCTGGTGGCGCGCATCGCTGCCGATTTTGTAGACCAGTTGAACCCCGCGCGGGAAGCGGCCTGGGTGGCCGAATGTGACGGTCATGCCATGGGTTGTGTGTTTCTGGTGCAGGCGCGTGACGAGCAGGGCAAACCGCTGCCGGGCGTGGCACAACTGCGCATGCTGCTGGTTGAACCCGCGGCGCGCGGCCGGGGCTTGGGCAAACGGCTGGTGCAGCAATGCCGCCTTTTTGCAGCGCAGGCGGGTTACCGGAAGGTGCGCCTGTGGACCAACAGCTTGCTGCTGGCGGCGCGTGGCATTTACCAGGCGGCCGGCTACCGCCTGCTTTCCAGTGAAGCCCATCACAGCTTCGGCCAATCGCTGGTGGGCGAAGTGTGGGAAGTGGATCTTCCCGCCCAGCCAGCGGCTGCGGACAGCCCGCCAACCCATCGTCCGTCATCCCACAGCCGCCCATGAATCAGCAAGCTGCCCGCACCGACGCTGCTGCCCAACCCTGCCCCTGTGGCAGCGGCACACCCTACGCCGCCTGCTGCGGGCGTTGGCATGCAGGCCCGCTGCATCTGCAGGCGCCCACCGCCGAAGCATTGATGCGCAGCCGCTACAGCGCTTACGTGAAGGGTTTGGGCGCGTATCTGCAAGACACCTGGCACAAACGTACGCAGCCAACCGAGACGCCGACCTTCGAACCCGGCGTGCGGTGGTTGGGGCTGGAAGTGAAACGCCACAGCCGCACCGGCACCAACACGGCACTGGTTGAATTTGTGGCGCGCAGCAAGCGGGGTGGGCGGGCGCACCGACTGCACGAAACCAGCCACTTTGTGTGTGAAGATGGTCGCTGGTACTACGTCGACGGTGAACTGCGATGACGTGGGCACTGCATGCAGCAGCCGCACACCCCGGCCATCCGTGCAGGGCCCGCGCATGACGGGCGCCACCCTGCCCGCGCAGCCGCCACCGCTGTTGTGGGTGCTGGCCCTGGCCAGCTTCACCAGCATGGCGTCCATGCGCGCTTGCGACGCGCTGCTGCCGCAGCTGGCCACCGAATTCCACACCACCACCGGCGCTGCGGCGCAGACCATCGCGGCCTTTGCAATGGCCTATGGGCTGCTGCAGGTGGTGGTGGGCCCGATGGGTGACAAGTTTGGCAAAGCGCGGGTGATGGGCTGCGCCGTGCTGTGCTGTGCGGCAGCCAACCTGGCCGTGGCGCTGGCGCCCACGCTGGACAGCACGGTGCTTTGGCGCGCGCTGGCTGGTGGTGCCGCGGGCGGCATCGTACCGCTCAGCATTGCCAGCATTGGCGACAGCGTGGTGTATGACAAGCGGCAAGAAACCCTGGCGCGGCTTTCACTGGCCACCATCGGCGGCATGATTGCCGGCCAATGGCTGGGCGGCGTGGCGGCCGACACCTGGAACTGGCGCGTGGTGTTTTTTGCGCTCGCCGCGGCTTTTGCGGCAGTCAGTTGGCCGGTGTGGCACTGGGCCTTGCACAGCCCCCGGCCGCCACGCGGCTTGCAGCCGCAGGCGAACCACGCCACCCAGCTGGTGCAGTTGTGGCGCACACCCTGGGCGCGCACGGTGCTGCTGACCACCTTTGTAGAAGGCACCGTGGCGCTGGCGCCCTTTACCTTTTTACCCAGCCACTTGCACGGCACTTTTGGCCTTAGCCTGGGCCAGGCTGGCGCAGTGACGGCCTTGTATGGCGTCGGCGGCGTGGCCTTCGCGCTGGCGTCGCGGCGCTTGATCAAGCGACTGGGCGAAAGTGGTCTGGTGGCTCTGGGCGGCAGCTGTTTGAGCCTGGCCATGGCGGCCTTGGCCGGCGCACCCGCCTGGGGCTGGGCGGCCGTGGCCTGCTTGGTGGGTGGTGTGGGTTTTTACGCGCTGCACAGCACCTTGCAGACCCATGCCACACAGATGCTGCCGCAGCTGCGCGGCACCGCTGTGTCGGTGTTTGTGGTGTGCCTGTTTGGCGGCCAGGCCCTGGGCGTGACACTGGCTGCTGCCGTGGTCGACCACGCATCGGCGCGCTGGGTTTTTGCCGCCTGCGCAGTGAGCCTGGCGGTGCTGACGGTGCTCTTCAGGCAGCGCCTGGCGCAGCACAAGGCCGCTGCCCCCGCGCAGGCGGCAACCTGACGGCGCCGCACCTTTGCTGGAGATCAAGTAGATGCCCTTGTCTGCCCATTCCTTGCCCGCCCTCCGGGGTGGGCTGCAGGCCCTGCTGGCCGCAGTGCTGTTCGGCGTCAGCACGCCGCTGGTGCAGCAGTTCGGCACGGGGCTCGGCGCCTTCAGCACGGCGGCGTTGCTGTACGCCGGGGCAGCAGTTGTCGGCTTGCTGTCGCGTCAACACATCAACCGCGAAGCCCGCTTGCGGCGCGCCGACCTGCCGCGGCTGCTGTTGATGGCCGGCTTCGGTGCGGTGGTTGGCCCCGTCGCACTGGCCTGGGGCTTGCAGCACACCAGCGGCACCAGCGCCTCGCTGATGCTGACGCTGGAAGCTTTGTTCACTGCGTTGCTGGCCTGGCGGCTGTACAGCGAGACCATGGACGGCCGGGTTTGGACTGCGATGGCCTTGCTGCTGGCTGGTGGCCTGGTGCTGGTGCTGGACCAAGGCCGCACCGGTGGCGCCCAGCTCTGGGGCCTGCTGGCCGTGCTGTTGGCCACTGCCGCCTGGGGCGTGGACAACACGCTGTCGCGCGCCCTGGCCGAACGCGACCCCGGGCAGGTGGTGATGATGAAAGCGCTACTGGGCGCCACAGCAACGTCGCTGCTGGCAGTTGCCTTTGCTGAGCCCTTGCCCTCGGCAGTTGCCGCGCTGGCCCTGTTGGCCATCGGGGCCACGGGCTACGGCCTCAGCCTGCGCTTCTATCTGCTGGCGCAGCGTGCATTCGGTGCCGCGCGCACGGGTTCCGTTTTCGCCTTTGCACCTTTCATTGGCGCCGCTTTGGCAGTGGCGCTGGGCGATCGGTCGGTCAGCGGCTGGATGGCGCTGGGCAGCGGCCTGATGCTGGTCGGCGTGGTGCTGCACCTGGCCGAGTCACATGGCCATGAACATGCACACGACGCGCTGGACCATGAACATGCCCACCGCCACGATGACGGGCATCACAACCACGTGCACAACCCCATGCCGGCCGCTGATCACAGCCATCCACACCGGCACGAAGGCTTGCACCATGTGCATCCGCACGTGCCAGACGTGCACCACATCCATCGACACTGAGGCACTGAGGCACTGAGTCAGCGCCGATACGAGCAACCGCACACCGAGGGTGAAAAACGTCACCAGGCAAAGCGTTATGCCGAAGCTCGGTGGTGCACCACCCACAAACCGTTCGGCAGCAGCTTGGCCCAGGCGCGACGTGCCGTCACGATGCGCTTCCCCGTGCTCAGCCGATGCGGCGTCGCACCGCGTCGACCAGCGGCACTATCGATGACGGCGGGAACGGCGACACGCTGCTGACGTTGATTTCGCACAGCACAAATCGCTGCGCGCCGTCGGTCGTTGTATCACCCAGCATGAAATCGCAGTCCCACAACAGCGGCAATTTTTCCTGCGCCAGGCCCACACGCTCGCGCAACAGCTGGACCCAGCTCAACTCCAGTTGCTGTCTCAGCGGCTGGTACTCCGGCAGTTCGGGCCCGTGGTATAGACGCGGCCCCGGCAGTGGCGCGTTGGGGTGCAGCGCGTTCACGGCCTGGACGCCAAAGCCCGCTACACGATCCTCCACCAGATAAGCCCGCACCATGCCCTCGGCCATCCGTGGCTGCCAAGCCTGGTCGATGAGGTGCCCGCCACCGGCCGGCTCGAAATAAGGCGCCAGCGTGGCCTGCAAGGTCGCCATGTCGAAGCGCTGCGGTGTACTGCCGCGCTGGGCATGCTGCACCGTCATCATGCCGTCTTCGGCCTGCTCGACGCGCCACACGCCGATGCCGCTGTGGCCGCGGTGCTGTTTCAGCACCCGTGCGCCCAGTTGCAGGCGATGCGGCAGATCAGACGCCAACTGCGCCAGGCTGTTGATGCGGTGCACGTCGCTGCCGAAAGGCAGATCGCGGGTCTCGAACAGCACGTCCTTGGTCCCCAGGCGCAGGATTGCGTCGGGATGTGCGCTGACGATGACGCCGGTCTGCGCCACCTCGCGCAGCAGCGCATCAAGCCGGTCGCGGCGGCGGCCGTCCTCGATCGGGTTGCACCACACCAGCACGGCCTGTACGCCCAGCAACTGGGCCATCACCTCTTTGGCGAAGTCGTCGTGGTAAACGGCAGGCTCGGCGTTGACGCCGGCCGCAGTGAAGGCCTCGAACAGCGCCGCGAAGCGGCTGGCTGCGGGGTCGGCACGGTTACGGGTAGCGCGGTCGCCGGGGTACAGCAGCGCAACCTTGGGGACGGGTAGTGCACTCATGGCATCGGTCACAGGTTGAAGAAAAAAGGTGTCCGCACGAAAGAATCATACGCTACTGATTAAGAAATATCTATTGCAAACTTTTGAGCCGTCACATGGGAAACCTGGCGGGCGGGGGCGGAAGTGGTCCGCCCACCGCTGGCATGGCTACTTGGTGGTCTTGTGATCGCCTCTTGGTGTCGTTCGGATCACCATCTGGCTCGTTCACCGCTGTTACACTGCGCCCGGCCAGGAGAGAGCTTTTTTTGTGAAGCCGCCGAAGGCGCAGAGCACGGGCTGGGTGTACCCACTCAGCCGCTCAAACGCTCAGGCAAAAGGACTGGCCAAGTTACCTCACTGGAGAGAGGCCGCTGCTCA
>JANNMQ010000720.1:0-1909 GCA_031398045.1 Rubrivivax sp. | reverse complement strand
CCCCAGGCCCACTTGCTTGCGTGCACCCAGGTAAGCGCCGGTCAGCGTGTCGGCGCTGCGCGCTTCAAACGGCGTGCCGTCAAAGACGATCTGGCCACCACGTTCCCCCGGGCCAGGCCCCATGTCGATCAGGCGGTCGGCCGCCAGCATCACGGCCGGGTCGTGTTCCACCACCACCAGCGTGTTGCCGGCGTCACGCAGCCGGTGCATGGCCTGCACGATGCGGTTCATGTCACGCGGGTGCAGGCCGATGCTGGGTTCGTCCAGCACAAACATGGTGTTCACCAGGCTGGTGCCCAAAGCGGTGGTCAGGTTGATGCGCTGCACCTCGCCGCCGCTGAGCGTGCGGCTTTGGCGGTCCAGCGTCAGGTACTGCAGACCCACGTCGCACAGGTATTTCAGGCGCGTGCGCACCTCGTCCAGCAACAGTTTCAGCGCGTCGTCCAGCATCGTGCTGGGCAGACTGATGGTGTCGAAAAAGCGGCGCACGCGTTCGATGCTCAGCTGCATCAGGTCGTGCAGGCACAGGCCGGGCAGGGCTTCCAGTTGGTTGCGTGTCCACTGCACGCCAACTGGCATGAATCGTTGATGAACCGTTCGCAGTGAGCTTGTCGAAGTGCTGGTGGCAGGGCCCAGGGCTTCGACAGGCTCAGCCCGAACGGATGTGTTCCGATCGTCCTGAGCTTGTCGAAGGGCAGGCTCAGCCCGAACGGGGGCCTTAAGCACCGCATCGGCGTCAGTCTTGGTCCCCATGCGCCACAGCAGCGCTTCGGTCTTCAGCCGCGCGCCGCCACACGCGCCGCAGGGCGTGTAGCTGCGGTACTTGGACAAGAGCACGCGGATGTGCATCTTGTAGGCCTTGCTTTCCAGGTACTCAAAAAAGCGGCGCACGCCGTACCACTGCTTGTTCCACTTGCCGGCCCAGTTGGGGTTGCCGCCCAGCACCCATTCACGCTGCGCGGGTGTGAGCTGGCTCCAAGCGGTGTCACGCGGAATGCCGGCTTCGCCGGCGTACTTCAGCAGGTCGCTTTGGCAGTCGGCCCAAGCCGGTGTCTGCATCGGCTTGATGGCGCCGTTGCGCAGCGTCTTGCGCTGGTCGGGTATCACCAGACCCATGTCGACACCGATGACACGGCCAAAGCCGCGGCAGGTTTCGCAGGCACCGTAGGCGCTGTTGAAGCTGAACAGCGCCGGTTGCGGGTCGGCGTAACGCTGGTTGCTCTCGGGGCAGTGCAAACCCGTGCTGTAGCGCCAGCGCTGCTCGGCGGCCGGTGCTTCGGCCAGTGCCGCAGGCGCTTCCGCGCTCACCACCACGTCGAGCCGGCCACCGCCGCGTTTCAGCGCCAGTTCGATGGCTTCCATCACCCGCACTTTTTCAGCGCCGGCCATGCGCAGCCGGTCGGCCACCACATCGATGATCTTCTGCGTGCCTTCGACGCGTTCCGCTTGCACCCGCGTGAAGCCGCTGGCCGACAGCCACTGCTCCTGCTGCTCGGCCGTGGTGTCGGCCGGCAGCGCCACCGGGAAGGTGAACACCAGCCGCGGGTCTTGCGCCGCCGCGGCGCGCTGCTGCAGTTCAGCGTAGATGGTCTCTGGGGTGTCGTGCCGCACCGGCAGCGCCGTCTGTTGGTCAAACAACTGCGCTGCGCGCGCGAACAACAGCTTCAGGTGGTCGTTCAGCTCGGTCATCGTGCCCACCGTGCTGCGGCTGGTGCGCACTGGGTTCGTTTGATCGATCGCTATCGCCGGCGGCACGCCGTCCACGCGGTCCACTGCAGGCCGGTCCATGCGGTCCAGGAACTGACGTGCATAGGCGCTGAAGGTCTCGACATAGCGCCGCTGGCCCTCGGCCCTCACCGTGCAACTCGAGTCGGGCGAGCACCGCCACATCCCGGCGGGGTACATCGAC
>JANNMQ010000686.1:0-8441 GCA_031398045.1 Rubrivivax sp. | reverse complement strand
TCGCCGCGGCGGCGCAGGGCAGCCAGCAAACCCAGGCTCAACGCAACCAGCGCCAACGGGGTGGGTGAAGAGACGGGGTTGGGGCCAGGGCCGCCTGGGACGCGCACGCCGGCCAGTACGTCGTCGAAGCCGATGATGTCGAAGAAGTCAGGATCTGAACTGGTCTGAGACACATTGACCGACACGCGATTGAATGTGAAGGTGTCATCAATCCAGCCGAAGAACAAAAGACCTGACGTCTGGGTGGGTTGGGTAACTGCAATGCCTGAACGGACCAACGTGGTGTCGTTCCAGAAATCCAGGCTGATTGCGCCGCCAAGATCACCCAGGTCGGTGGCAAAAAAGCCAAAAGCCGATTTCAAAGAACCCAGCGCAACCTGAAACGAGGCGGGGGTTTCCCACCACTTGCACCCATTGACAGGGTCGCAATTCGGCGTTGTGTTTGCGCGACCGTTCACAATCGTTGCGCTCTGCTTGATTTCGCCGCTGAAACCCGCGTCCGGGATCAGTGAACCTTGGCCCGAAAAAATGCTGAGTGGTGCTCTCAAAAATCCAGGAGCTGCAGTCTCAAACCCTTCAAGCTGCACCTGCGTCGAAGCCCTCAGGAATTCGTCGCGTGCGTCTTCTGGTGTGTTCGCAGTCAACTTGTCGGCATAGAACTGTTGCGAGGCAGCCTGAGCGCCAGTCAGTGACCCTGCGGCCAACGCCAGCGCCAGTAGGTTTTTTGTGAAGTTGCGTGCAGTCATTTCCAGCTCCGATAGAGGTCTAGTAGCCGAATGTCGGCCGGTCAGCGCAGCACATCGCCATCAACCTTTGGCGCCATCTCGCATACAGCGTCGATGATATAGACGCCCCACCTGGGGCCACATCCCTTACTTGAGCGTGAACGGGCCAGCCCTGCTGCGCGTGGGCGGCCGGCTGTCAATCAGGGCAGAAACTATCTGCCACGCGGCGCAAGCGCAACCGGAAATCACTGCCCACCACGCTGGTTTCATGCAAGCGCAGGGTAAGAGCCTGGTCCAGGCTGGTCAAGGGCGGCAAAGAAACCATGCCCCGCCCCGGGCCCAGCAGCTTGGGTGCCAGGTAAATCAGCCATTCATCCACCAGGTCAGCCCTTGCCAAGGCACCGTTCAGGTGCGCGCCGGCCTCCACGTGCAGTTCGTTGACGCCGCGCCGGGCCAGGTCAGCCAGCAGCTGCTGCAGGTCAACCTGTCCGGTCGTCTGGTTGCAAAAACTCACAATTTCAAGGTTGTCCGCGCCCGCTGCTTGTTTCTGGTGCAGTGCTGCTACTGCATCGGCCGTCAAAGCTGTGGCAATCAGCACCCGTCCAGGTGCTGGCCGCAACCGGGCCAACGGCGGCGTTCGCAGCGAGGAATCCACCACCACGCGCAAAGGCTGCCAGGCGCAGGGCACCAGCCGCACATCCAGCCGCGGGTCGTCGGCCAGCACCGTGCCTATGCCCGTCAGCACGGCCGATGCACGTTTGCGCCACGCATGGCCATCAACGCGAGCGGCTTCGCCGGTGATCCACTGGCTCTGACCGTTGTCCAGTGCAGTCCGGCCGTCCAGTGACGCCGCTACTTTGACGCGTACCCAAGGCCGCTGGCGATGCACCCGCGAAAAGAAGCCGATGTTCAGTTCCCACGCAGCGGCGGCCATGGTTGCGCTGGCCATGTCCACCTGCAAACCCGCGGCACGCAGGCGCCTGATGCCCTCGCCGGCCACCTGTGGAAACGGGTCCTGCAAGGCCACCACCACACGCGCCAGGCCGGCGGCCACCAAGGCATCGCAGCAGGGTGGGGTGCGGCCGTGGTGGGCACAAGGCTCCAGCGTCACCCAGGCCGTGGCGCCCCGCACATCGTGGCCACTGGCGGCATCGCGCAGCGCCATCACTTCGGCGTGTGGTCCACCGGCTTGTTGGGTGGCGCCGCTGCCCAAGACTTGCCCGGCTTCCGTGCCGATCACGCAGCCCACCCGTGGGTTGGGTTCAGTGATGCCGATCGCCGTTTCGGCAAGTTCCAGCGCCTGCTGCAGTCGCGTCAGATCCAGCGGTCTCATGGCGCCAGTCTAGAACCTGGCCGCCGGGGGTTCAGGGCGGCGGCTGATGCGCAGCCGTGGCCGCAGCCGGGCAGGCGTTGGCCGTGGTGCCACTGCCAGCAGCAATGAGCAGGAAATTTTGGTTGCTCAGAAGGCTGACGATGTCTCCGTAACTGGCCAGTGCCGGCTTGTAACGGCAGACGCGCAGCAGCGAAGCCGATGTCAGGTTGGCTGCATCGCTGTCGGAGATGACCCCAGGCGTGGGGCCGAATTTCAGCGCGCCGGACCATTTGGGGTCGGGGGTGAGCGCATCTGCGTACAGCCGAACGACGCAGAAAAACTCGATCGCGGTGCTGGTGTTGGCGAGCAGGGGGTCGCTGAAACAGTTGCCTACCCTTGCCGTGGCTGAAGACGTACTGGTGTATTCGATATTCAGCTCCAGGCTGCGCCCGCCAAGAAAGCTGCTGAGCTCACCCGCAGTCGACGTCGGGTCTAGCGACTGCGCGTTGCTGATCGACAGCGGGCTCGGGTAAGTAGGCGGCAGCGCCATGCGGATGTAGCCAGCAACCAGTTGTGCCTTGTCCACTGTGCAGGTGGTGACCCCGCCTGTCGTGACGCAGATTTTCGTCATCTGTCCGCTCAGGCTGTCGAAGATCAACGTCGTGACGTCGGGGCCCGCAGGTTGCGGCGGTGTGAAAGTGCTGGTGCCGTCGCTGTTGGGCACGGCCCCGCGCGGCAGACGCGCGTTCTGGCCCAGGGGCAGACGAGCCGGCGCGCCGTTGGGTGGCACGGACAGCGAGGCCGAAATGGCCGGTGCAATGCGCGCCACCGCAGTGAAAAGGTCCACCCGTTGCTCGGGGCCCGAATTCCCTGCACGGTCGGTCCATTGCACCGATACGGCCAACGTTCTGAACGGCGGCGAACCGTTGGGCGGGTCTGCAGGCACCGTGCGCGTGCGAAGGTAAACCGCGTTCGCACCGGCGGGCGACACGTCGTCGGGTCCGGCGTTCACGATGTCGTTGTAGTCAACCTGGCCGGCCACGGTGTTCACGCTGGTAAAAGTGCGCCAGGTTTCCACGTCTTGCTGGGCCAGTCTGACGGCTTCAGCACGCTGACGCGACAGGTCGCTGTTGCCGCGCAGCGTGGCCTGCACGCCCACAACGGCCAGCATGCCCAGCGACATCACAACCAGCGCCAGCAGCGCCTCTATCAAAGACACACCGCGCGAACGCACTGCCTCGCGGCGTCTCAGGTTGTGCATGGTGTGCTTCACCTGAAATCCTTCCAGTCGCCTTGCAGCGGAACGAAGGACCCGCTGCTCAGCCGTGTGGCGTTGATCACCGACTGGTCGTAGATCACTGTGGGGGCCGCGGCGGTGGCCAGGTCGCCTTCGATGATGGCTGCACCCGTGATGGTGCCGCTGCCTGCCCAGTTGCCACTGCGCGCATACACCACGCCAAAAATGTTGACACCGGGGGTGAGGAAGTTCACGCGGCCTTCAACAATGATGGTTGCGGCACCTGCGACGGCTGGAGTGGCGGCGTCGGGCAGTGAGCCGACATCGCCTGCAGTGTCGAGCGTCAGGTCGCCCGGAACCCAGATCACACGGTGTGGGTTGGCAGCGACCAGATCGGTCAAAGCCTGGCGGCAGCCAGCGGCCGGGCAGTTCAGCACGCGCGCTGCCGGTTGGTTGCGGTAGGTGTCTGGCATCAAGCCGAAGACAGAACCAAAAACTCGGTCCCAGTTCAAAGGCACCGCAGGCAGCGCCTGCAGAGCAACCAAACTGAGGGGCTTCGGCACCAGCGTGGTGTCACCGGCTCTAACCGAAAGCGCTCCTGGCGCGCCGGGCGCGCTGCGCAGAACGAAAGTCGCCGCATCGACAGCGCCCGCCGCATGCACGGTGATGGCGCCAGCAGCCGCGTCGCTGTTTTCGATAACTGCCAGGCCTCCGCCAACCACGTTGCCCACCACGGTCAGCGCCGCCGCGGGAGGGGTGGTCACGGCCGATTTCAGCGCCAGCAATGTGGTGTGCTGGGCGCGGCCTTCCGTATCTCTGGGTGCCGCTGAAAAGTCATCCAAACACTCTTCGGTCATGCGCACGCAGCCGTTGACCTGCACCCGAATCACGCCCGGGCGGGTGGTCGCTTGGATGAAACGCACACGAAAGCTGGGGTGCAAGCCCGGCGTGGCAGGTGCGGCCAGCACCGGGTCGGCGTCACTGGGGCAATCGCAGGCCCACGCGGCGCCGGTCCAAACGCAGGTGGGATGGAGCTCCCTGCCCGCCACGGTGACCTGAAAGCGCGGCGTGATGGCGCCTGTGCTGCTGTTGATGTCTAGGTAACGCTGCCGAAAGGCAGTCGACCCAACAACTGCCGTAGCTTCCGTGCAGTTGTCGCCAATGCGGCCGCCGTTGAGCATGGCGGTGGCCCATTCCATGCCGGCCTCCGCGGCTTCGAACGCCATCGAGGATCTGTACTGGTTGACCGAAGTTCGCTGTTCGAAGATCAAATTGCGGCTTGTGTAGGCCGAGACCAAAGCAATCACAAAAAACAGCATCAGCACCACGACCAGCGAAGCTGCCCCTTGCTGCCGTCTGCTAGGCCGGTGGCGCCGGCTGCTCTGTGGGCAGTGGTTCAGGGGCATGGCTGTGTATCCGAGTTCGCGTTGAAGACCGGCAGGTTGTTGCGCACGCGGGCCAGGGTCTGCATGCGCCGCCTAACCAGAGGGTCTGCAGCAGCCTCGGCTTCCAGTGTCACCTGGTAACTGCGCACGCTGCTTCTGGGCCAGCAGGCCGTGGTGGTGTCAGGACACAAATTGGGGCAGGCCGCCACTTCGCTGTTTGTGGCAACGGGCGTGAACTGCAGACTGGTGACTTTCACCGCGCCGGGGTCGGTCAGGTCTTGCCAGCCACCCCGTGCCAGTCTGGTCTTGATGCGGCCGGCTTCTAACCTGAAGCCCCAGACCCCGTCCTCGCCCTGGTCCTGGGGGTTCAGCCAGTAGTTGAAGGTGATTTCGTCGTTGGCGCCGTTGATGGTGATGGTGCGCCGCGGGGCGCGGAAGCTGCCAGGTTGGCCACTGGCCGTGGGCAGCAGTTGCAGGCTGTCGTTCTCTTCCCACACGCCGGCTCGCCGGATCTGGCGTGTGATGATGTCCATGCTGGCCCGCATGTCCTGCTGCAGTTGCATTTCCAGCACGAGGCGCCGGTTGTCTGCCAGCTGGTTGCCGAGCAGCAACGTGGCCGCCGCAACAATGAACAGCCCGATGGTCACGCCGACCATCAGTTCGACCAGCGACATGCCCTTCTGGCGCCTCAACCGAGACGAGGCGTTGCCCAACTGCGCGGTAGGGGCCTTCATGGGTCGCAGCTCCGGACGTCCATGCTGGAGCCTGCCGGCGCGCACACTGTTGGGCGTCCCGATCGCACGACATCGATCCGCATGGATCTAGCGGCGTCGATCTTCGTGTCAACTTTAAATCTGGTAAGCGGCTGCGGATCGGTGTCAACAATCAGATTCACCAATCCGCCCATGGCGGGCTCGAACCCCATAGCCCATGTCTGATTAAGTTGTGGTGGGATGCTCAGGATCACTTGCGAAGACTTTGGGATCTGCACCGTCCGGATTTCCACGGCCCCTGGATTGCCGGTACACGCCGCACCCTGTCCCCGACTGCAATCGCAGCCATTGAAGCTGTCGACAGCGGTGTAAACCGTGTAGCAGGTCATCGCCAGTGCCGGCGTGAGGTTGAAGTCGATGCGCCCGAAGGTCCTACGAGCAATCGCTTCACTGCGCGCGAACTGCATGTCCGTCACCAGCTGCGCATTGATAGCCCGCAAGCGTCGCACGTCGATCATGTCTTTCATCGATGGCGCGGCAATGGCCAGCAACACGCCCAGCAGCGCGACGACCACCATCATCTCGATCAGCGTAAAGCCTTTGGCTGCGAAGGCTGCGGGACGCAGCGTGGCTGAACCTGTACGCACCGCACTTCTGGTTTTATGGCCCACTTGCATCTTCACTTCGCCCAACAATTGCCGGCATCAGGGTTGGCCAGATCCCAGTTGATATCCGCACCACTCGTGGCGTGCGATCCGTAGCGCAGGTTGCCACCGGCGGCGCGCACTCCCATAAATTTGCACCGTGTGTCCTTTTCCTGGGCCGGGCCAGCTATAGCAATCAGCGTGTACCCCACTGCGGAGTTGGCAGCCACCTCCAGCATGTAGTACGCATTGGGTGACGTGCGCAGCGCGGCGGCGTTGGGCAGCGTGGCAGGGTCGGCTGCCACTTTCAGGTTGCCGTAGGTGGGGCTGTTGGCGCGGTAGCGTTCTTGCGCCTGTTGCAGTGCGGTCAGCGCGGCGATGCCATCGGCGCGTCGCCCTTTGCGTACCGAATCCAGGTAAGACGGGTAGGCCACGGCCAGCAGCACGCCCATGATGACCACCACGATCATCAGTTCGATGAGTGTCAACCCACGCTGGCCACTGCCGCTGCAGTGGCTGTTGCTGCCGTCGCCGCGACACAGCCGGTTGACCAGGCGCACAGCCTTTATGCCGACGGGCGAGCTGCTGGAGTGCGCTGTGAAGAGTTGATCAAGCATGCCCGCATTGTCTGCAACGTCTGGTAACGGCCAACACCATTCATCGGTGCTTGGCTGCCGCCGGTCGGAAGACCCCCCGTCCAAGGGGGCTGGAGCATCGGCAACAGCCGGCTGGGCTTGCTCAGCAGCGCGGGTAGCCCTGCACCGATGTGGCGGTGTCGGGCACGCAGTGGCGCACACGGCCCATCACGTTGACCACCGCATGCACGGTATGCGTGGGTGAAGTCTGCAGGCGCAAGGTGCCTGTGGGTGTGCTGGTGCCCAGGTCGGGGCTGAAAGCGATGGACCGTACGTTGGTTTGCAATTTCACCGGGTGCTTGAGGTCAAAGCGCACGCTGCGCGCCGGCGCTTCACCGTTGCTGCATTGGGCCAAGCCGCTGGCGCTGCAACTGCAGCTGTCGACGCTGCCGCTGTGCACCACGTAGCAGCTGCCATGTTCGTCCTGGATGAAGCTCATGCGCAGGCTGCGACGCTCGGCCACGGCGCGGCTGCGCGTCAGCTGGATATCCGTTTCCAGCTGGGCGGCTGCGCCGTCCAGGTGGCGGTGCAGGCGCGCTTGCTGAAAACTGGGCACCGCAGACCCCAGGCTGATGGCGGCCACGGCCAGCACCATCAGCGCTTCGATGAGGGACGTGCCGCGCTGGCGCCTGGCGGCCTGGGTGACGGCGGTGGTGCCGGTGGTGGAGGCGGTGGCGTTGCAGCAAGTGTTCATGGTGGCGGCTCCGGTGGGGGTGTGTGAAGTGCTGAGCCGCACTGTAGAAACCAAGGCGCTGCTGCGCGATCCCGCTGCGGGGGCGTTTGGCGCTGTCTGACGAGGGCCCCCGGACTGGGCACCCCCGGTCGGGGGTGGGGTGGGGGGTGGGGGTGTAAGGGAGACTGGGTTCCCGGGCCGCGCGGCTTCAGATGTCGCGAATCAGCTGCCGGAAGGCGTCCACGTCTTCAAATTCGCGGTACACCGATGCAAAGCGCACGTAGGCCACTTTGTCGATGCGTTTGAGTTCCCGCATCACCAGTTCTCCCAGGCGCGCGCTGGGCACTTCGCGCGCGGCGTTGGCCAGCAGCTTTTCCTGGATGCGTTCCACAGCAGCATCGATCTGTTCCGTGCTGACCGGGCGTTTGCGCAGCGCCAAAGTCATGCTGGCGCGCAGCTTGCTGACGTCAAATTCAACCCGCGAGCCATCTTTTTTTACCACCGCGGGCAGCGCGATCTCAGCCCTTTCGTAGGTGGTGAAGCGCTTTTCGCAGTGCACACAACGGCGGCGGCGGCGTATCACGTCGCCTTCGTCACTTTCCCGGGTTTCGGCAACCTGGGTTTCGGTGTGGCCGCAAAAAGGGCAGCGCATCGGTTGGTTTTTTGGCTTTGGGCCTGGGGCTGCGCTGCCGTCTGGGCCGGCGCGGCTTTTAGCGGTAGACGGGGAAGTCGCGTGTCAGCGCCGCCACCTTGCTGCGCACGGCGGCCAGGTTGTCGGCGCTGTGCGGGTTGTCCAGCACGTCGGCAATCAAGTGCGCGGTCTGCCGCGCCTGCTCAAGCCCGAAACCGCGGGTGGTCATGGCGGGGGTGCCCAGGCGTATGCCGCTGGTGACCATGGGTTTTTGTGGGTCGTTGGGGATGCCGTTTTTGTTGCAAGTCATGTGGGCCTGGCCCAGGATGGCTTCGGCTTCCTTGCCGGTCAGGTTCTTCGGCCGCAAGTCCACCAGCATGACGTGGCTTTGTGTGCCGCCGCTGACGATGCGCAAGCCGCGTTCAATCAGCGTGCGCGCCAGCGTGTCGGCATTCGTCACCACCTGCTGCTGGTAGGCCTTGAATT
>JANNMQ010000625.1:0-1571 GCA_031398045.1 Rubrivivax sp. | reverse complement strand
ACTTCACCACCCAAGGCTGCGCAGCATGCAACTCGTCATTGGCAACAAAAACTATTCGTCGTGGTCGATGCGGCCCTGGGTGCTGCTGCACCAGATGGGCATGGCTTTTGAAGAGCACAAGCTGCGTTTTGATTTCAAGCCCGGCTCTACCTACCGCAAGGCCGTGGCCAGTGTGAACCCCAGTGGCCTGGTGCCGGTGCTGCTGGACGACGGCTTTGCGGTCTGGGACTCATTGGCCATCGCCGAATATCTGCATGAAAAATTCCCGGCCGCAGGCGTATGGCCGCAAGACCGGCTGCAGCGCGCCCGCGCACGCAGCATCAGCGCTGAAATGCACAGTGGTTTCGGCCCGCTGCGCAACCACTGCCCGATGAACATCGAAGCGCAGTTGCCGGACGTCGGCGCGCGCCTGTGGGCCGAACACGAAGCGTTGCGCGCCAACGTGGCCCGGCTGCAAGCACTGTGGGCCGATGCGCTGAAAACCAGCGGCGGGCCCTTCCTGTTTGGGCGCTTCTGCGCCGCCGATGCCATGTACGCACCGGTGTGCACACGGCTGCTGACCTACAGCCTGCCGATGACCGACGGGGCCGAGGCCTATGTGCGGCGCGTCTGCGCGGCGCCTGGCGTGGCCGCATGGATCAAAGACGCGCTGGCCGAACAGGACTTTCTGGACTTTGAAGAGCCCTACCGCAAGCACCGCTGAAGGTCGCCAAAGGCAGGCCAAGAAAATACTGATGTGGATAAATCTGCAAATTTGCAATTCAATTGCAAATCTGCGGCAGTGTCACTAAAGTGCACCCGGTGATACAGCGCGAAGCCTCTGAAACCCTGCACCTGCTGGCCCAGCACTACCCGGTGCTGGTGGTGACAGGGCCGCGGCAGTCGGGCAAGACCACGCTGGTGCGGCGCACCTTCACCGACAAGCCCTACGTGTCGCTGGAAGACCCCGATGTCAGGGAAGCGGCCACGGCAGACCCGCGGGGCCTGCTGTCGCGCCTTCCCGGTGGCGCCGTGCTGGACGAAGCGCAGCGTGTGCCAGCGCTGTTTTCTTATTTGCAAACGCAGGTTGACGCTGATCGGCAACCCGGCAAGTGGGTCATCACGGGCTCGCAGCACCTGGGGCTGATGGCCGCGGTGACACAGTCGCTGGCGGGCCGGGCCGGGCTGCTGCACCTGCTGCCGCTGGCACTGCCCGAGGTGACACAGGCGCAAGCCAAACCGGCGCTGGAAATGCTGTTGTGGCGTGGCCAGTACCCGGCGTTGTGGGCCAGCCCCATGCCGCCGGCGCTGTGGATGGCCGACTACGTGGCCACCTATGTGGAACGCGATGTGCGCCAACTGGTGAACGTGCGCGACCTCGGTGCCTTTCAGCGCTTTTTGCGCATGTGTGCGGCGCGCACCGCGCAGACCGTGAACCTCAGCGCACTGAGGTGCCGACTGTGGCATCACCGTCAACACTGCCAAGGCCTGGCTGTCGGCACTGGAAGCCAGCTACATCGTTTTCACGCTGCCCGCCTGGCATGCCAACCTGGGGCAACGCTTGGTGAAATCGCCCAAACTCTATTTTTACG
>JANNMQ010000617.1:0-11401 GCA_031398045.1 Rubrivivax sp. | reverse complement strand
TGGTGGTCTTGCCGGCACCGTTGGGGCCCAGCAGGCCCACCACTTCACCGGCACCCACGGCCAGGTGCACGTCCTTGACCACCACGCGCGACCCGTAGCTCTTGCGCAAATGCTCGGCTTGAAGGCGGCTTACGGCAGCGGCTGTGGGTGGCGCCGCGGTGGCTGCTGCACTTGGCAGCAGCGCCGGGTTGGTGGCTTGCACTGCGCTTGCGGCGGCGGGGTGTGTGCCGAGCACAGGGTCGCTCATCAGCGCCGGCCCTCAAGCGTGCGGCTGGGTGCAAGGCCCGGGCTGGACGCCGCGCCTGTGCCAGTACCTGTGCCCGGGCCGCCAGCCGGTGCATCCACACGCGGGCTGAGCACGGCCCGCACACGACCGCCCGGGTTGCTGGGCGTGCTGACACCGCCTTCAACACGAAAGAGCTCTGCGTTGTTGTCCCAGACGATGCTGTTGCCGCTGATCTCATCGGCCACCGTGGCACCGCGCAAGCGCCGCACCACACTTTTGCCCAGCAGGCGCAGCGTGTCGGCCTTGCCGTCAAATTCGATCCGGTCGGCCGAGCCTTCCACCGTTTCGTCCACACCGTCGCGCTTTTGGCGCCAGCTGGCGGGTTTGCCGGCCTGGCCGATGGCCAGCGCCAGGCGGTGGCCATCGGGGGTTTGGCGCATTTCTATGCGCTCGGCGCGCAACTGCATGGTGCCTTGCACCACCACCACGTTGCCGGTGTAAACCAGCACCTGCCGTTGCAGGTCGATGCTGCCGCCCTGGTCGGCTTCCACCACCACGGGTTTGCTGCGGTCGGCTTTTTCGGCCTGCACAGGCAGCGCGCAGGCCCACAGTACAGCCACAACCCAGCCGGCCACCTGCACTGCAGACGCACCTTTTACCGCGGTGGCCGCTGAAGAAGCGCTGAGACAGGCTTGAGAAGGCAGGGTTTTCATTGCACGGCACGGAAATTGCAGTGCAGTATAGCCACATGGCGGGTGGCGAACCGTCAGCTCGGCGTGAAATCAGGCCGCTCGGTGCGATGGGCTGGTCAGTGAATGTTGCTGACGGCAGCCCGATCATCGCCCCAGGCCCGCATGCCGAAGCCAGGGCCTGGCCGGGTCTTAGGCTTTCTGGCGCGCGCGCTGGATCAAGAAGTCGGCAACGGCCACCGCACGGTCGGGGCCACCGGCTTGGCCCACCGAAGTGTAGAACCGGCCATGCACGCCCAGGGCGGGCACGCCGTCAATCTTGTAGCCCTCTGACAACTGTTTGGCACGGTTGGCTTTGGTGTTGACGCCAAAAGACTTCATGGCGGCTGCAAACTTGGCTTCGTCCACGCCAATCGACTTCAGATAGGCCACCACGTCGCTTTCGCTGTTCAGGCGTTTGTTCTGCACATGGATGGCGTTGAAAATTTTGCTGTGCAGGCTGTCGAGCTGGCCCATTTCTTCCAGCGCGTAAAAAACCTTCTGGTGCAGCTGGTAAGTGGCCGTGAAACCGGCCGGCACACGGCGGAAAGCCACATCGGCTGGCAACTTTTTCACCCAGTTGTCCACCGTGGGTTCAAAGGCGAAGCAGTGCGGGCAGCCGTACCAGAAAAACTCCACCACTTCCACGGCCTTGCCGGGTGGCAACGTGACGGGCAGCGGGCTGCCCAAACGCACGTAATGTTGGCCCTCAACCGGTGCGCCGCCCTGGGCCCAGACGGTAGAGGCGGCGGTCAGGCCCAGGCCTGCAAAAGCCACGGCGCTGGCCAGGTGGTGGGTGAATTCACGTCGTTGCATCAAGGTTTTCCTTCTGCGGTGCTGCGGTGTTGCGGTCGGTAGGGGTCAATGGTGGGGTACGGGACGGTGGCCTGCTAGGGCCTTTCAACTCGCACGATCTGCGCTTCGATGGTTTGTTCCTGCAGGCGTTGTTGCAAGGCGTCGGCTTCGCCGCGCGCCGGATAGGGGCCGACACGCACCCGGTAAACCGTGCGCCCGGCTTGTTCACGTTCGGTGATCTTGGCGGCCAGGCCCATCAAGGCCAGGCGCGCGCGCTGTTGCTCTGCATCATCACTGCGGGTGTAAGCCCCGGCCTGCACAAAGTAGACAAACGCTTCAAGGGGCGCTGCGGTGGACCGCGGTGCGGCAGCCGATGCTGCTGTGGTTGCCGGCGCCAAGGGCGGTGCAGGCGGCACCGCCGCACCAGACAGGATGGCGGCCGGGTCTTTGGCCGCTGGTGTGGCCTTGCCCACGGCCGGGCTGGATGCTGGTGGCGACACGTCCGGCAAAACAGCCGATGCCGCCGCTTCAGGATTGGGCAAAGCACCCAGCGGCCCCGACTTGCTGCCCAACGGTGCATTGGGGTTCCATTGCTTGTTGCGCTCAGCTTCTTCGCGGTCGTGTTCGGCCGTGCGCTGAGGCACCTTGTTGATGAAAGGCACCGGCGCCTTCGTGATGTACAGCGCCACCGCCAGCGCCAGGGCCAGGCCGACCAACAAACCGACCACCATGCCGAGTACAAAACCACCGCCCTGGCTGACCTTCATGCGGGCTGCTCCTGGTCCACGCCGGCAACGTCAGCGCTGGGGTCGGTTTCTGCGTCACTTGCGCGCGCCATGCTGGTCGGCGCCGATACGCCAAGCACCGCGAGTGCGTTGCGCAGCACCTGCGCGGTGGCCGCCAGCAAGGCGCGGCGGGCACGGTTCAGCGCGGCGTTGTCCACCTTCACCCGTTCATGGGCGTAGAAGCTGTGCAGGTTGGCAGCCAGTTCACGCAGGTAAAAGGCCACGTCGTGCGGCGCCCTGTCGGCCGCCGCGCGGGTCAGCATGCCGGGGTATTCAGCCAGCTTCAGCAGCAAGGTCGCCTCAGAAGGCGCCACCAGCAGCGACAGGTCAGCCTGTGCCAAGTCGGCCGTGCCGCCGGCTTTGGCCAGCACCGAGCAAATGCGGGCATGCGCCATCTGCACATAAAACACCGGGTTTTCGTCGTTGGCCTTCAGCGCCAGATCGACGTCGAAGACAAATTCGGTGTCGGCCTTGCGGCTGATGAGGAAAAAGCGCACCGCGTCGCGGCTGGTCCATTCGATCAGGTCGCGCAACGTCACATAGCTGCCGGCGCGCTTGGAGATCTTCACCTCTTCGTTGCCCTTCATCACCGTGACCATCTTGTGCAGCACGTAGTCGGGGTAGCCCACCGGAATGCCCAGGTTGGATGTTTCAGAAATGGCCTGCAGGCCGCCGCGCACGCGGGCGATGGTGCCGTGGTGGTCGCTGCCTTGCACGTTGATGACCTGCCGGAAACCGCGTTCGAACTTGTTGACGTGGTAGGCCAGGTCGGGCACGAAGTAGGTGTAGCTGCCGTCGCCCGACTTGCGCATCACCCGGTCCTGGTCGTCGCCGTAGTCGGTGGAGCGGAACCACAGCGCACCGTCTTTTTCATAGGTTTTGCCACTGGCGATGAGCCGCTGCACCACGGCGTCCAGCGCGCCGTTGGCGTAGACGCTGCTTTCCAAGAAGTAGTTGTCGAACTTCAGTCCGAAGACCTGCAGGTCCAGGTCTTGTTCGTGGCGCAGATAGGCCACCGCGAACTGGCGAATGCCATCCAGGTCGGCTGCAAGGCCCGACGCGGTGAAAGTGCGGTCGTCAGCGGTAACGGTTTCACGGCGCAGAAAGGCTTCGGCGATGTCCTGGATGTAGTCGCCGTTGTAGAACTTCTTGCTCTCTGGGTTTTGTGGGTCGGTGGGCCAGACCGTGTCGCCCGGCTTGTGGCCCTGAATGCGCAACTGCGTGCTGCGGGCCAGCGTCTCGATCTGCACGCCGGCGTCGTTGTAATAGAACTCGCGCGTGACGTCGAAGCCCTGGGTCTGGAACAAAGAGCAGATGGCGTCGCCCAGCGCCGCCTGGCGGGCGTGGCCCACGTGCAGCGGCCCGGTTGGGTTGGCCGAAACGAACTCGACCATCACGCGCTGCCTGTTCGGCGCCTGGCACCCGAACGTGTCGCCCAGGGCCAACACCTCGGCCACCACGGCCTGTTTGGCAGCCGGCACCAGGCGCAGGTTGATGAAGCCGGGGCCGGCAATTTCCAGTGCCTGCACCCAGCGCTGCACCGCTGCCTGCGCTTGCAGCGCCTGCACCAGCGCAGCAGCCAGTTCACGTGGGTTTTTCTTCAGCAGCTTGGCCAATTGCATGGCCGCTGTGACCGCCAGGTCGCCGTGGCTGGCCACCTTGGGGTTTTCAAATTGCGCCAGCGCGGCCAGCTGTTCGCTGCTGGGGGCCGCCGGGTTGTTTTCGACCAGCTGCTGCAGCGCGGTTTGCAGCGCGGCGCGCAGGGCTTGTTGGGCTTCAATCATGAGCTGATTCTACTTTTGGGCCTTGGGCCTGGCCGTGACTGGGCTGCGGAGGCCCTGGCTGCTGAAGTGGGTGCGGAAGTGGGGGCGGACTTGCCCGCTTTTCCTGGCCCGCGGCGGGTGCGCCACAGGTCACCATGCCGGACGACCCTGGTCGCGGCCTTGGCTGCCTGCCCGTCCTATTCCAAACCCTCATGTCCACCTCGTTAACGGATCCGTCCACCGCTGCGCATTCTGTTGCCGGCGCAGGCGCCGCTGTGGGCGACGGGCCGTCGCAGATCGGCAAGTACCTGGTGAAGTCCAAGCTGGGTGAAGGGGCTACCAGCGAGGTGTTTCTGGCCCATGACCCCTTTGGCAACCGCGACGTGGCCATCAAGCGGGTGCGGCCGGGCCTGCTGCCCGGATCGCGTGAACTGCACTACCAGCAGCGGTTTTTTGCTGCCGAAGCCGCGCTGGTGGGCCAGCTGCAGCACCCCAACGTGGTGCAAATCTATGACGCGGTGGCCGACGCCGAGGCGTCATACCTGGTGATGGAGGTGGTCAGCGGAGGCACGCTGCGGCGTTTTTGCCGGCCGGGCAGCTTGCTGCCGCTGGCGGTGATCATCGAAATCGGCTTCAAGTGCGCGATGGCACTGGGCTACTGCTACCAGCGCGGCCTGATCCACCGCGACGTCAAGCCGGCCAACTTGTTGGTGGTGTTGAAGGGCGGGCATGTGGTGGATGTCAAGGTCACCGATTTCGGCAGCGTCTTCAACCGTGGCGCCGAACACACGCAGGTGTTTCGGGTCGGCTCGCTGGCCTACATGTCGCCTGAGCAACTGGACGGTGACACGCTGGACTGCCGCGCCGATATTTATTCATTGGGCGCGGTGCTTTACCACCTGGTGGCGGGCCGACCGCCCTTTGACGCCCAGCAGCAGCAGGCGCTGATGCAGCAGATCTACCACGGCTGTGCACCGCCGTTGGCCACGCTGCGCGAGGGTGTGCCGCCCGCCTTGCAAACTTTGATAGAAGCCAGCCTGGCCAAAGAGCGCGAGCTGCGGCCGGCGCACTGGGACGAAGTGGCGGCTGCGTTGTCGGCGCTGGTGTCCAAGCGCCAGGTACCCCGTGTGGGCTTGCAGGAGGTGCTGGACTCGGAGCGTTTCACGCTGCTGCGGGCACTGGAATTTTTTGGCGGTTTTGGCGACGTGGAACTGTGGGAAGTGGTGCACCGCGCCACCTGGGCGCGCCACCGGTACGGCCACGTGCTGTTCAGGCGCGGCGACAGTGGCGACAGCTTCCACATCATCACGCAGGGCGAGGTGCAGGTGCTGCGCGACGGCGCCGTGGTGGCCACACTGGGCGCTGGGGCTTCGGTGGGCGAAATGGCCTACCTGGCGCCCAACCCCGAGCTGCGGGTGCACAGCGTGGACATCTTGGTGTCGCAGTCTGCAACCACGGTGTCGTTCAACCCGCAGCGCATGCAGGCCCTGTCGCTCGACACCGTGCATGCCTTTGACAAGGCTTTCATTGGTGTGCTGGTGCGGCGCCTGCACGCGGCGCACGAAGCGCTGGCGCATCCGCGGCGGATTTTGTAAGGTGGCCGGATGGTTTGTCCTCCAGACCGGAACGTACGTAAACGGCCCTCTCTATCCCGTTCGCACTGAGCCTGTCGAAGTGCCAGGCGGGGCTTCGACAGGCTCAGCCCGAACGGGGTCTTTATTGCGCACGCCGCGCCGCTCACCGCTGGCCGCGCGCCAGTAGGCCGGGTTGCCGTAGGCCAATCTGACATGGTCGATCCACAGCCGCACACGCAGTGGCAGGTGTTTGCGCTGCGCAAACACGGCGTAAATGCCATTCGGCGGCGCGGCAAAAGCTTCCAACAGCACCTGCAGCCGCCCGGCTGCCACGTCACCTTCCACTTCCCAGGTGCTGCGCCAGGCGATGCCCAGCCCGCCCAGACACCATTCGTGCAGCACCTGGCCGTCGCTGCAGTCCAGCCGGCCGCTGGGGCGCAGATGAGTCAGCGCGCCGTCCACCATGAAAGCCCAGCCGCGGGTCTGGCTGGCGTCGCTGCTCAGCGTCAGGCAGGCGTGGCGCATCAGTTCAGCCGGTGTGTGGGGGGGTGTGCCCGCACGTTGCAAATAAGCGGGTGCGGCCACACACAGCCGGCGGTTGTCGGCCAAGCGCACGCTGACCAGGCTGCTGTCGGGCAAGTCGCCCACCCGAATGGCGCAATCCACACCTTCATTGACGATATCCACCACGCGGTCGCTCAGGTTCAGCGACAGGCTCACGTCCGGATGCTGGGCCACAAAACCCGGCACCAGCGGCGCCACATGGCGGCGGCCAAAACCCGCGGGTGCAGTGATGCGCAAGTGCCCGCTGGCCTTCACGCCACCAGCGCTGACGCTGGCTTCGGCGTTGGCCAGATCGGTCAGCAGCCGTTGGCAGTTTTCCAGGTAGGCGCTGCCTTCGTGCGTGAGCGTGATGCGCCGCGTGGTGCGCACCAGCAGCTTCACGCCCAGCCGTTCTTCCAAGCCGTCGATGCGCCGGCCGATGACCGCGGGCGCCACACCTTCAGCCTGCGCGGTGGCGGTCAAGCTGCCCTTGGCTGCCACAGCCACGAAGGATTCGATCTGCTTGAGCCGGTCCATCAACAGATTGTGCGACTGAAACGCACAAATCAAAGGCGCAGGCGATACTTAATGCCGATCAGCAGATGGAATAAATTGCAGGCTTGGGCTGGATTGGCGCCTTGTGGCCCTTGTGCATCCGGCCTGCACCCTGTTGGCACCTCTTCAGAAAGACATCATGCGTACCCACCTCCACGGCCTGCAAGTGGCCACTGAACTGCACCGCTTCATCAACGAACAAGTGCTGCCTGGCACCGGTGTGGACAGCGCCGTCTTCTGGGCGGGTTTTGACGCCATCGTGAAGGACTTGGCCCCTAAAAATGCCGCGCTGCTGGCCGAACGGGACCGGCTGCAGGCGGAGCTGGACACCTGGCACCGCAAACACCCGGGCCGCATCAAGAAGATGAAAAAGTACCGGGCTTTCCTGGAGAAGATTGGTTACCTGGTGCCGGTGCCTGGGCCGTTGAAAGTGCGCACCAGAAACGTGGACGCCGAACTGGCGCTGCAAGCCGGCCCGCAGCTGGTGGTGCCCATCACCAACGCGCGCTACGCGCTGAACGCGGCCAATGCACGTTGGGGCAGCCTGTACGACGCGCTGTACGGCACCGACGCGCTGCCGGAGGACGATGGCGCTACCCGCGCCGGCCCCTACAACCCCGTGCGCGGCGCCAAGGTGGTGCTGTACGCACGCCATGTGCTGGACCGCTGCGCGCCGCTGTCCAAAGGGTCGCACCTGGACAGCACCGCCTACCGCGTGGTCGACAACGCGCTGGCCGTGACGCTGAAAGACGGCCGCACCGCAGGCTTGAAGAACCCGGCGCAGTTTGTAGGTTTCCAGGGTGAGATGACGGCACCCACGGGTTTGCTGCTGTCACACCACGGCCTGCACATGGACATCCGGGTCGACGCCGAACACCCCATTGGCAAGACCGACCCCGCGGGCGTGTGCGACCTGGTGCTGGAATCGGCGCTGTCCACCATCCTCGACCTGGAAGATTCCGTCGCCGTGGTGGACGCGGCCGACAAAGTGCAGGCCTACGGCAACTGGCTGGGCATCCTGAAGGGCACATTGACGGAAACGGTCACCAAGGGCGACAAAAGTTTTGTGCGGGGCTTGAACCCCGATCGCCCATACACCGGGCCGCGCGGCGAAGACGTGGCGCTGCATGGGCGCAGCCTGCTGTTTGTGCGCAACGTGGGCCACCTGATGGGCAACCCGGCGGTGCTGTGGGGCGACAAGGGCGAAGAAATCCCCGAGGGCATCCTGGACGCCGTGGTCACCACCACCATTGCGCTGCACGACATCCAGGGCAAAAACACCAACGGCATCAAAAATTCGCGCCGCGGCAGCGTCTACATCGTCAAACCCAAGATGCACGGCCCGGCCGAAGTGGCTTTTGCCGCCGAACTGTTTGGCCGCGTGGAAAAGCTGCTGGGCTTGCCGCAGGCCACGGTGAAGCTGGGCATCATGGACGAAGAGCGCCGTACCAGCGTGAACCTGAAGGCGTGCATTGCCGCAGCCTCCGACCGTGTGGCCTTCATCAACACCGGTTTCTTGGACCGTACCGGCGACGAGATGCACACCGCCATGCACGCCGGCCCCATGCTGCGCAAAGGCGACATGAAAACCACCGACTGGATCCAGGCCTACGAACGCAGCAATGTGCTGGTGGGCCTGGAATGCGGGCTGCGCGGCAAAGCGCAGATTGGCAAGGGCATGTGGGCCATGCCCGACCTGATGGCCAACATGCTGGTGCAGAAGATTGCCCACCCCAAGGCCGGCGCCAACACCGCCTGGGTACCCAGCCCCACGGCGGCCACCTTGCATGCGCTGCACTACCACCAGGTGGATGTGTTCAAGGTGCAGCGTGAACTGGAGAAAGTGGACTTTGACGCCGAGCGCGACGAACTGCTGGAAGGTCTGCTGACGGTGCCGGTGGCCAAAAAGCCGAAGTGGAGCGACGCAGAGAAACAGCAGGAACTGGACAACAACGCCCAGGGCATCCTGGGCTACGTGGTGCGCTGGGTGGACCAGGGCGTGGGTTGCTCCAAGGTTCCCGACATCCACAACGTGGGCTTGATGGAAGACCGTGCCACGCTGCGCATCAGCAGCCAACACATGGCCAATTGGTTGCTGCACGGGGTGGTCAGCAAAGCGCAGGTGAAAACCACCCTCAAGCGCATGGCCAAGGTGGTGGACAAGCAGAACGCAGCTGACCCGGCCTACCAGAACATGGCGGGCCGGTTTGCAGAAAGTGCAGCGTTCCAGGCCGCAAGCGACCTGGTGTTCAAAGGGCTGAAACAGCCCAGCGGCTACACCGAGCCGCTGTTGCACGCCTGGCGGTTGAAGGTGAAGGCGGCTGCCAGCGCTTAACGGGCTGCGCAGGCCGTCAAGCCAGCGCCCATTTAGCTGGGTGTGGGCACGCCGCTCATGCGGTCGTGCTTGAGGAAGTAGCTGCGCGCCAGCGCCACCAGTTGGTTTTCTGTCGGGTGGTCGGCGGTTTCATAACCCACCACCTGTTTGCTGACCTCGGGCCGGTGTTTTTCCACATAGTGCCGAAAGTCAGCCAGGCCCTTGCTGGGCCCCACAGCCAGCACTTCGGTCACGCCCTTGAGTTCGTCGCACACCTGGCCAAAAAACTCGTGTTCGCTGCGCACGCTGCTGCCGTGCTGCGCCGTGTGGTGGGTGTGCGCTTTGACGCGACTGGCCTGCACGTGTTCGGCGTCGAACTGCAGGACTTGGGCTTTCTGGTGGTCAACCCAGACAACGGCGTGAAAGAGGGACATGGTGGTTTTCCTTGGTGACGAGAGGGAGGGGAGAAACGAAGGGCCAGGTTGACAGCTTTTGTGCGTGCCGTCTGTGCGGCAACCGCCCCCCGGTTTGCGCCGTTTTGTAGCGTGAGAATCAGGCCAACCGCCGCTGCCCGCTCTCCAGCAAAGACTGGCACGGCACACAGCGCGTGGCCCAGGGCTCGGCCTTCAGGCGGTCAAACGGAATCTCAACGCCACAAGCGGCGCATTGGCCATAGGGGCTGTCGGCACCCGCCTGCAGCCGCGTCAAGGCGCTGTTGACGCTGGCCAGCTCGGTGCTTTCCAGGTCTGACAGTGCACGGTCCACATCCCGTTCACCATCGCGCTGCGGCGCGTCGTCACCGTCTTGTTGCAGCACCTCGTGGGCATGTTCGGCTCGGCTCAAGCCGCCCAGGTGGTCATGCAGGCGGCGCGCCAGCTGCTGCTGGCGCTGCTCCAGATCGGCTTGCAGCCAAGCCCTCTGGCCGGTGGTCAGGTGTTTCATGCGGCAGTCTCCGGTTGGTTTGTTTGCATCGTCGCGCTGTGCGGCCGCCAGCGCCTTGAGCCTCGTCAACTGGGCCGCGGTTGCTGGCTGCTGAGCCGGTGATACTGAAACGGCTGCCTACAATCTGGTGCCATGTATGCATCTGCCGCGGCCAGCGCTTTGCCCACCGTAGCCACATCTTGCGACGTGCTGGTGGTGGGCGCGGGCCCAGCCGGCAGTGCCTGTGCCCAGCTGCTGGCAGCGGCGGGCCGCCAGGTTGTGCTGGTGGACCAGCATGATTTCCCCCGAGAAAAGGTCTGTGGTGATGGCCTCATCCCCGACAGCCATGCAGCGCTGAAGCGCCTGGGTGTGGCTGAGGAAGTGGCGAGCCTGGCCACTGCCGTGTCGCACGTGCGCTGTGTGGGCCCGCGGGGTGGTCATGTGGACGTGCCGGGCACCTTGTCTGTGTTGCCACGCAAAGTGTTGGACCACGTGCTGGTGCGCGCCGCACAGCGCGCTGGTGCGCAGTTGCTCACGCCCTGGCGTTTCATATCCCCCCTGCTGGAGGGTGACCGTGTGGTGGGGGCACGGTTCAACTCTGCCGTGAGCGCAGGCGCAGCCCCCGAGACTTTGCAGATCAGTGCCCGTTGGGTGGTGTTGGCCACTGGCGCGGCGCCGCAAGCGCTGCAGGCCGCTGGCCTTTGCGAGCGCCACACCCCCAGCGCTGTGGCCCTGCGCGGCTATGTGCACAACGAAGCCTTGGTGGGCCACATCACGCAGTTGCAGATGGTGTGGCACCCCCGCTTGCGGGGGGGCTACGGCTGGATCTTCCCCACGCCTGGCGGTGTGTTCAACATCGGTACTGGTCTGATCGGCAGTCATTTGCGCAGGGGCGACGGCAAAGGCCAGATGCAGGACGTCAACCTGCGCGCCATGTTCGACGCCTTCTGCGAGCTGCATGCGCCAGCCGGCGACTTGATGGCCGGCGGCCAGCTCTTGGGCGCCATCAAAGGTGCACCCATGCGCTGTTCGCTGCATGGCGCACGTTGGTCGCGCCCGGGCCTGCTGGCCGCTGGCGAAGCCGCTGGCATTGAAGGAGAGATCGAAGCGTAGCTCCGCGCGAGCGCCGGGATGCTAATTATTGTAAAGCTGATGAGAAAAAAAAGTTTGTGCAACAATTTAGTTGTAATTTTTACC